>JBEBBF010000418.1:0-10036 GCA_041158545.1 Pseudomonadota bacterium
CAGAATCTTGATCCGCGCCTTGTAAGGATTGTCGCGGCGACCGTGGCGGTTATAGACCCGCAGGATTGCTTCCAGATAGGTCAGGATGTCCTGCCACGGCAGGTCCTCCCGGATCACTTCACCGCGGATTGGCGTCCGTCCGAGGCCGCCGCCGACGATGACGCGGAAGCGCGGCGCGCCGGCCGTATCCGGGCTCAGCTGCAGGCCGATGTCGTGGAACCAGGTCAGCGCCCGGTCGTCGCGGCTGCCGGAGATGGCGATCTTGAACTTGCGCGGCAGGTAGGCGAATTCCGGGTGGAAGGTGCTCCACTGGCGCAGGATTTCCGCCAGCGGCCGCGGGTCGATCAGCTCGTCCGGGGCGATGCCGGCGAACTGGTCAGTGCTGACGTTGCGGATGCAGTTGCCCGAGGTCTGAATCGCGTGCATTTCCACATCGGCCAGCTGCGCCAGAATGTCCGGGCAGTCCTCGATCTTCGGCCAGTTGAACTGCATGTTGTGCCGGGTCGTGAAGTGGCCATAGCCCCGGTCGTAGGTCCGGGCGATGTGGGCCAGGCAGCGCAGCTGGGGGCTGGACAGCAGGCCGTAGGGCACGGCGATCCGCAGCATGGGCGCGTGGCGCTGGACATAGAGGCCGTTCTGCAACCGCAGCGGACGGAATTCGTCGTTGCTCAGGCTGCCGTCCTGCCAGCGCCGGACTTGGTCGCGGAACTGCTCGACCCGTTGGCGGACGAGGGCGGTGTCGTAGGCGTCGTAACGGTACATGGGGGTTTCCTTAGGCGATGATCAGCTTGCTGCCGATCAGGACCAGCATCGAAGCGAGGAGACGGCGGAGGATGCGCTCCGGGACTTTGGCGGAGAGGTGGCTGCCCAGGTAAATACCGGGCAGCGACCCCAGGATCAGGCTACCCAGCAGCAGCCAGTCGACGCTGCCGATCAGCCAGTGGCCGAGGCCCGCCACCAGGGTCAGCGGTACGGCGTGGGCCACATCGGAACCGACAATCCGCACCGGGCTGAGTTTCGGGTAGAGGAAAAACAATGCTGCAACGCCCAGGGCGCCGGCGCCCACCGAGGAAATCGACACCAGCACCCCCAGCACCGCGCCGACGGCGATGGTCGTCGCGCCCAGGTAGCGCTGGCGGAAAGGGCTGTCGCTGTGATGCGCGGCGTAATCCTGCAGCCGGCGGCCGAAAAGGATCGCGGTGGCGGTCAGCAGCAGCGCGAAGCCGAGGCCGACGGAAATCAGGTGCGTGCTTGCCAGGCTTTGCTTGGGCATCTGCGACAGCAGCCACAGGGTCAGCGCCGCGGCGGGCAGGCTGCCCAGCGCCAGGCGGCCGGTGATCTGCCATTCAATATGGCCCTTGCGGCCATGCACTACCGAGCCGCCGGCCTTGGTGATCGCGGCGTAGAGCAGGTCGGTGCCGACCGCGGTGGCGGGATGCACGCCGAACAGCAGCACCAGCAGCGGCGTCATCAGCGAGCCGCCGCCGACGCCGGTGAGGCCGACGATGGCGCCGACGGCAAAGCCGGAGAGGGTATAGAGGTAGTCCATTGCGGCGACGGAAAAGGGATTTTCGGGCTGTTCAGATCAGGGCGCGCATCCTAACAGCGGCTTAATTGAATGAAAAAGAATGTCGGGTTACATTCTTATATCAATTCAATCTTTGGCGATGCCATGAAGCTGCAGCAACTGCGTTACGTGGTGGAAATTGCCCGTTGCGGGCTGAATGTTTCCGAAGCGGCGGAAGCCTTGTTTACATCCCAGCCCGGCGTCTCCAAGCAGATCAAGCTGCTGGAAGACGAACTGGGCGTGGTGATCTTCGAGCGCAGCGGCAAGCGCTTCACCGGCATCAGCGAGCCGGGGCGGCGGATTCTGGATATCGCCGGGCGCATCCTGCGCGAGGCGGAAAACCTGCGCCGGGTGGGCGCCGAGTACGTCGATGGCAATGCCGGCAGCCTGACCGTCGCCGCGACCCACACCCAGGCCCGCTATGTGCTGCCGCCGGTGGTCAAGGATTTCGTCGCCCGCCATCCCCAGGTGCGGCTGACGCTGCATCAGGGCAGCCCGGTGCAGATCGCCGAATGGGTCCAGGACGGCCAGGCGGACATCGGGATCGCCACCGAGGCGCTGGATCAATATCCGCAACTGGTCACGCTGCCGGTGCGGCAGTGGAGTCATTGCGTGATCGTCCCCGCCGGCCATCCCATCCTCGACCGGCAGCCGCTCAGCCTGGGCGAGCTGGCACGCTGGCCGCTGATCACCTACGACGCCGCCTTCACCGGCGGTTCCCGGATCGCCCGCGCCTTCGAGCGGCACAATCTGGTGCCCAACGTGGTGTTGACCGCGCTGGATGCGGACGTGATCAAGACCTACGTCGGCCTGGGGCTGGGGCTGGGGATCATCTCGGCGCTGGCCTTCGACCCGCAGCGGGATAACGGGCTGGTGGCGCTGGACGCCGGGCACCTGTTTGAATCGAATACCACCCGGCTGGGGCTGCGCCGCGGCACCTTCCTGCGCCGTTATGAAATGGACTTCATCACGCTGTTCGCACCGCACCTGAGCGCCCGCGCGGTGGAGATGGTGATGAGCGGCGGCGGCGATGCCTATGAACTCTGAGGCGCGGCGGGGGCGGGTGCTATAGTCGCCCGCCGATGCGAAGGACAACGGGAGACAGCGTGGAAAAAATTGCCGAACACCGGCTGACCCTGGCGGAATTGCTGGGCTGGCTGGTCGAAGAGGGTACGGTCAGCGCCGAGGACGCCGAGCAGTTGCGGGCCGCGCAGCGGCTGTCGGGGCACAAGATGCACCCGCTGCAGCTGATCGCCGAGCAGAAATGGCATAGCCGGACGCCGCCCGCCCGCCTGCTGCACCTGGAAAACCTCTGCGAATGGCTGGCGCAGCGCTGCGGCCTGGAATACATGCACATCGATCCGCTGAAGATCGACTTTTCCGGCGTGACCGAAGTGATGTCCAGCGCCTACGCCGGCCGCTTCGGCATCCTGCCGGTGCAGGTCGGGCTGCGGGAAGTGGTGATCGCCACCGCCGAGCCCTATGTCCGCGAGTGGGAAAAGGAGCTGCGGCAGATCCTGCGCAAGGACATCCGCCGGGTCGTCGCCAACCCGCTGGACATCAGCCGTTATCTGGTGGAGTTCTACAACCTCGCCCGTTCGGTGAAGAAGGCGGTGCAGAACGGCAGCCAGGGCAATGGCCTGTCCAGCTTCGAACAACTGGTCGAGCTGGGGCGGAGCAATCGCCAGCTCGATGCCAACGATCAGCACATCGTCCATATCGTCGATTGGCTGTGGCAGTACGCCTTCGACCAGCGGGCGTCCGACATCCACGTCGAGCCGCGGCGGGAGCTGGGCATCGTCCGCTTCCGGATCGACGGCGTTCTGCATCAGGTTTACCAGATTCCGATGGGCGTGATGACCGCGATGACCAGCCGGATCAAGCTGCTGGGGCGGATGGACGTCATCGAAAAGCGCCGGCCCCAGGACGGACGGATCAAGACCCGCACCGCCAGCGGCCAGGAAGTGGAGCTGCGACTTTCCACCTTGCCCACCGCCTTCGGCGAGAAACTGGTGATGCGGATCTTCGACCCGGAAGTGCTGGTCCGGGATTTCCGCGAACTGGGCTTCTCCGACGAGGACCAGCGCCGCTGGGAAAAGATGAGCACCAGCCCCAACGGCATCATCCTCGTCACCGGCCCCACCGGCTCCGGCAAGACCACGACGCTCTACACCACGCTGAAGCAGCTGGCGACGCCGGAGGTGAATGTCTGCACCATCGAAGACCCGATTGAAATGGTCGAGCCGGCCTTCAACCAGATGCAGGTGCAGCACGGCATCGATCTCGGTTTCGCCGACGGCGTGCGGGCGCTGATGCGGCAGGACCCGGACATCATCATGATCGGCGAAATCCGCGACCTGGAAACCGCAGAAATGGCGATCCAGGCGGCGCTGACCGGGCATCTGGTGCTGTCTACGCTGCATACCAACGACGCGCCGTCGGCCGTCACCCGCCTGCTCGATCTGGGCGTGCCGGCCTACCTGATCAACGCCACCTTCCTGGGCATCATGGCCCAGCGCCTGGTGCGGACCCTGTGCCCCCATTGCCGCAAGCCCGTCGCCCTGAGCGACGAGGAGCGCCAGGTCTGGCGCGAACTGGTGGCGCCGTGGAAGGCCAACGAGCCGAGCACCGTCTATCAGGCGGTGGGCTGTCTGGAATGTCGGATGACCGGGTTTTCCGGGCGGCTCGGCCTCTACGAGATCATGCTGATGTCACCGGAAGTGCGGAAGCAGGTGCGCGGGCAGACCGACCTCGCCCAGCTGCGCGAACTGATCTACCGGGAAGGCACCCGGCCGCTGCGCATTTCCGGGGCATTGAAGGTGGCAGCGGGACAGACGACGCTGGAGGAAGTGGTCAAGGTCGCGCCGCCCGCCGATGAAAATTGAGCGGATTCAACCTCAAGCCGTCATTCTTGGCGATAATGGCGGACCTTGGACGGGCCGGCGTTTCCGGTCCGTTTTCACAATCGGCGGGTAAGCTGGCCCGGTCACCGATTAACCCGAAAATCCTGCGGGGGACACATGGCAGTAGAGCTCTACAACGACGGCAAACACATCGTGCATGCCTTCTACGATCTGGTCGATGAAGCCAAGGACCAGGCCGTACAGTGCAACCAGTTCCTGATCTCCGACAACGGCCACGGCGCGCTGATCGATCCGGGCGGCAACATGACCTACACCGGTCTGCTGATCGACATGCAGAAGTATTTTTCCTCGAAGGAACTCAACTACATCCTGGCGTCCCACCCGGACCCGGACATCATCGCCTCGGTGAACAAGTGGTTCGTCGCCTCCAACTGCAAGGTGCTGATTTCCAAGCTGTGGACCCGCTTCGTGCCCCACTTCACCACCGGCCGCGACGTCTCCGACCGCATCGTCGGCATCCCCGATGAAGGCATGGTGATCCCCCTCGGCAACTGCCGCATCCTGGCGCTGCCCGCCCACTTCATGCACGCCGAAGGCAATTTCCAGTTCTACGACCCGATCTCCAAGATCCTCTTCTCCGGCGACCTGGGGACCTCCCTGGTGCCGACGGAAAAAGCCAGCCAGCCGATCACCGACTTCGTCAGCCACATCCCCTACATGGCGGCCTTCCACAAGCGCTACATCGTCACCGGCAAGGTCTGCCGCTTCTGGGCCAACATGGTCCGCCAGCTCGACATCGAACAAATCGTCCCGCAACACGGCTGCCGCTTCGTCGGCAAGACCGCAGTGAACGACTTCATCAACTGGATCGAACGCCTCGAATGCGGCGTCGACCTGATGACGCAAAACAGCTACCAGATTCCGCGCTGACCCCGTAGCGGCAAAAGCAGCACCCAACAAAAAACCGGCCTTGCGAAGCCCCCGAAAAACAAAGGCAGTTTTTCGGGGGCTTTCCTTTTGTGATGTGTCGCTGACGGACACAAACTCTCTGGCGACACAGGATGCCCCACGCGACACTGGGCGGGGCACTCCAGGCGCGCAAAGCCGGCCTCATGTGGCTCTCGCATGACCGATTCTCCCTCTTGATTTTTTTCATGGCTCTGCAAACATAGGACATGAATGTCCCGTTTTTGCGAAAGCTGAAGGATGCCGAGATGCCAAAGATGAGCATAAAAGAGAAGATGCTGGCGAGCATTCGACGGTCGAAGGTCAACGCTTTCTTGCGGAAGGATTTTGACCGTTTCGGCGGATACAGGCAGGTCAGTCGCTTGATCAGCGAGTTGGTGTCGGAGGGGGTTCTGTTGCGAGTGGGTTATGGAACCTATGTGAAAACCCGCCCTTCCTCCTTGTCTGGCAAACCCGTGCCCGCCGACACCCTGCTGAACGTCACTTTCGAGATCATGAAAAAGCTTGGCGTCAAGGCGGATGTCGGGCGCGACACGAAAGCCCTGCGTGAAGGACGCAGCACCCAGGTTCCGATGCTTCCTGTTGTGAACGTGGGTAAGTCCAGAGTGTCGAGAAAGATATCCTATGGCAACAAGACTGTGACCTATGAAAAAAGTCGATGAGGAAACAAAGCGCCTCATCATGGACCTGATTTCGGAGCAGGGGCTCGGGATCAGCGAATTTGCTTTGGAAAAGGATTTCATCGTCTTCGATGTCCTTCGCGCCATGTCCACGCTGAATCATGCGAGTTTCGATCTGGTCTTTTGTGGAGGGACATGCCTTTCGAAAGCCTACGGTCTGCTGGATCGGGTCTCCGAGGATGTCGACATCAAGGTCGTGAGCAAGGCAGGAGTCGCCCTGAAAGGGAATGCGCTGCGGTCGGCGTTGAGCGCGTTGAAAAAGCTAGTCGCGGAACTGTTGCTTTCCGTCGGCTTCGACAATGTATCCATCAGGATCACGGCACGAGACGGGAATCGCTACGTGGTCCTTGATGCCGCCTACGGATCGCATTTCGAGCAAAGCCCTGCCATGCGGGCAAACATGAAGGTTGAGTTGAATTACACCGCAATGACCCTTCCCCCGGTAAAGCGCGAAATAGGTCTGCTATTTGACACATTGGCAGATACCCCTCGGCGCTCTGTGGTTCAGATGAGTTGCGTCGACATGCGCGAGGCACTTGTCGAGAAAATGGTGTCCTTTCCCCGACGGTTGGCCCTGTGGATGAAAGATAAATCGCGGGATTTCGACAAGACTCTGGTCAGGCATATTTACGATGTTTACGAAATATCGACCAAAATGCCCGAGGTCGTGTCCGAAATAGCGATGCTCCGTACCATGATGTTTTCAGTCATGGCCAAAGACGCCACCGATTTCGCGACACAGCACCCAGGCTTTGCCTTAGACCCCGTGGGGGAATTTGAAAACGCCATGAACTATGCGGTCGCGAATCCTTCCATTCGCGCCCTGTTTGACGAGTTTGTGTCGGTCATGGTCTATGCGCAACCTTCACCGAGCTTCGGCCAAGCTCTGGAGTGCTTTAGGGCGATCCTTGGCAAGCTCATGCCTGCACGGGGAATTGGTTTTGCCGATCTATTGGCAAAACCTCTCATCGAGCCCTCGGCCTTCTGAAATGACAAAGCCCCGATTTCCAGGGGCTTCGTGGCGCTTCTTCGCCTTCACCCCAGTGCCTGTCCCCGTTTCCGAAAAAGCAACTGTTTTTCAGAGAGGCTGGGACTTGCGCCGGTTTTTTGTTTTTCAGCGCATCGCCGCCCTTTGCACCCGTTCCAGATAGGCCTGGGCGTCCATTGGGCGTTGCTGGCGTTGGGCTTCCCAGATGGTTTCGCCCAGGCATTCGAGCAGCAGGTGTTCGGCTTCATGGGGGTCGCGGTGCAGGCGGAGGCGGTCGAAGGCGGCGCGGATGCCGGGGGGCTGGTCGATGCTGACCTGTTCGTGGATGGCCAGGTGCAGCGAGAGGTGCAGGAAGGGGTTGGTTTCGCCGCCTTCCGGGGTCCATTCCCGGCCCATCGCCTGTTCCCGGTCGGCCAGCAGCGGCTGGTATTCCGGGTGCAGCAGGATCAGATCCACGGCCCGGACTTCGGCGCCGACCAGCGGGGATTTCGCCAGGTGTTTTTGCCAGCAGTCGCAGAAGAACTGGCGGACCTGGTCGCGGGTGGGGTTGAACATGCTCAGGACTCCTCGTGGAAGGTGACGGTGACGACGGCGTTGTGCCATTGCCGGCAGCCGCTGCCGACCGGGGCGATCTGGCCGCTGCCGTAGGCGCCCAGTAGCGGCACGCCGGGAAAATGGTCGCGCCAGACCGCGAGGTCGCGATCTTCGCCGCCATAGAAATAGGGGCCGCGGCCGAGGCAGGACAGCATCAGCCCGGCGGCCGGGCGGCCGGGTTGGCGGGCGCGCAGCCGGGTCAGCGCTGCGCCCATGTCCCGTTCGGCGCCCTTGGGTAGCCGAATCGCCCAGGCCAGGGTTTCGCCGGGCTGGACCGTATCGCTGAGGCTGAGCGACTGATCCGGGTGGTCGAGCAGCAGCGAGAGCGGCGTGAAGGCGCCGCGGGCGAGGGCGGTGGCGGTATCGAGGCCGGGATCGGGGCGCAACAGGCAGACCAGATGCAGCGGCAGGTTGTCCGGCTGGCGCAGCGCCGGGGGCAGGGCGCGCAGCAGGCTCAGCGCCGCTGGCGTGCCGCCCAGGGACAGCAGTTCCCGCTCGGCCACGCCGCTCACTTGCAGGTCCGGGCTCAGCAGTTCCAGCCCGGAGGAGAGTTCGCAGCAGGTGCTGAGGCCGCGGAAGCCGCATTGTGCCTGGGCGTCGGCGCCAAGCCGGCCCTGGTACCAGGTGGGGGCGCTGGGGTGAAACAGGCCGAAGCGGGGTTTGTGCTGCAGCGGCGTGGGCAGGTGGGCGGCGCCGCCGATGTGGATCAGGCTGGCGGCGGCATCGACCGGGCCTAGCCCGGCCTGATCGGCGAGGATCATCGCTGCCGCCGCCGGGCGGTCCAGCGCCCAGTCGTGGGCGGTGAACAGGCCGTGGGCGAAGCCGCCCATGATCTGCAGGCAGCGGGAGGCGCGGGCGGCGGCGCGGACCGAGGCATCGGCCAGGCTGGTGAAGTGCGGGCTGAGGAAGAGCAGCACGCCGTTGGCGCGGCCGACGCCGGCCTGCTCCATCGCCCGATGAACCGCCAGTTCCGCCAGTTGCGGCTGCGGAGCCGGGCCGGTGGCCAGCGCGGTGGCCAGGGTCATGCCTTGTCCGGGTATTCGCAGAGGTCGACGATGCAGCAGTGGCCGCAGTCGGGCTTTCTGGCCTTGCAGACATAGCGGCCGTGCAGGATCAGCCAGTGGTGGGCGTCCTGGCGGAAAGCCTTGGGGGTCAGCCGGGTCAGCTTGTCCTCGACGTCCAGCACGGTCTTGCCGGGCGCCAGCCGGGTGCGGTTGGCGACGCGGAAGATGTGGGTGTCTACGGCGATGGTCGGCTGGCCGAAGGCGGTGTTCAGTACCACGTTGGCGGTCTTGCGCCCGACGCCGGGCAGGGCTTCCAGGTCTTCCCGCCGGTCGGGGACGCTGCCGCCGTGGCGGCTGAGCAGCAGGCCGCAGGTGGCGATGACGTTTTTCGCCTTGGTCCGGTAGAGGCCGATGGTCTTGATGTACTCCGCCAGCCCGGCTTCACCCAGCGCCAGCATCGTCTCCGGGTCCGGGGCGTCGGCGAACAGCCGGACGGTGGCCTTGTTCACGCTGACGTCGGTGGCCTGGGCCGAGAGGATCACGGCGATCAGCAACTGGAAGGGGCTGGCATAGACCAGCTCGGTGGTCGGTGCCGGGTTGGCCGCCTGCAGCCGGGCGTAGAGGGCGGCGCGGAGGGCCGGGTTCATGGCGGGAAGCTGGGTAGGCCGTGGGCGGGAGGGCGTGCGTGACCGGGCCGGGGCTAGTGGCAGCCGGCCTGTTCCGCCGGGCCTTCCCAACGCTGCTTCTTCTGCAGCGCCAGCCGCTCGTCCCACCAGTTCTTCAGCGCGACCAGCAGCGCCAGCAGGATGAAGGCGCCGGGGGGCAGCACGGCGAGCAGGAAACCGGGGTAGCTTTCCGGCAGCACCTGGATGGCGTGCAGGCCGGGAATGACCGTTTCGATGCCGTCAAACAGCGTGCCGCTGCCGATGATTTCCCGCAGTCCGCCCAGCAGGGCCAGGGTCCACAGCATGCCGAAGCCCATGAAGGTGCCATCGAGCAGCGCGTGTACCGGCGGGTTTTTCGCGGCAAAGGCCTCAATCCGGGCCAGCACGATGCAGTTGGTGATGATCAGCGGGATGAAGATGCCGAGGACCAGATAGATTTCGTGAAGGTAGGCATTCATCGACAGATCGACCACGGTCACCAGTGCCGCGGCGATCAGGATGAAGACCGGAATGCGGACTTCGTAGGGGATGAAGTTGCGCAGGCTGGAAATGGCCAGTCCGGACACGCTCATCACCAGGATGGTCGCCAGCGACAGCATCACCCCATTGACCAGCGTGGTGGTCACGGCCAGCAAGGGGCAGAGACCGAGCAGCTGGACGATGCTGGTGTTCTGGCGCCAGGCGCCATTGACGAAAAGATCCTTGAAT
>JBEBBF010000419.1:0-5791 GCA_041158545.1 Pseudomonadota bacterium
CCCGCCTTCGGCCGCTGGCGGCGCCGTTGCAGCCACCCACACCGTCAGCCCGGCTCCGCCGCCGTGACGCGGGCGCTGAAGGCCCACGGTCCGGCGCCGGGGGACATCACCGCCGCGCAGATGGACGGGGCGGCCACCCTGGCCGAGCAGTACAGCTTTGGCGAACTGCGGGTTTCCCACGAGCAGAACCTGATTCTGGCCGACGTCGCCCGCCGCGACCTCTTCGCGCTGTGGCAGGCGGCCCGCGCCGCCGGGCTGGCCACGGCCAACATCGGCCTGCTGACCGACATGATCTGCTGTCCGGGCGGCGATTTCTGCGACCTGGCCAACGCCAAGTCGATCCCCATCGCCAACGCCATCCAGGCCCGCTTCGACGATCTGGATTACCTGTTCGACCTGGGCGATCTGGAGCTGAACATCTCCGGCTGCATGAATTCCTGCGGCCACCACCACGTCGGCCATATCGGCATCCTCGGGGTGGACAAGAACGACAGCGAGTTCTACCAGGTGACGCTGGGCGGTCGCCAGGGCAACAACGCCAGGCTGGGCAAGGTGATCGGCCCGTCCTTCGCCGCCGGGGAAATGCCCGAGGTGATCAGCCGCATCATCGCCGTCTTTGTCGAAAACCGTCACGCCGACGAGCGCTTCCTCGACACCTTCGACCGGATCGGCGTCGAGCCTTTCAAGGACCGGGTCTACGCCGGCAAGGTCCGCGGCGGTCGCCGCAACCCGCAACAGGAGGAAAAGTGATGTCCCGGATCATCCGCAACGCCGCCGTGGTCGCCGACCCCTGGCAAGTCTTCAGCCCGGAGGCCGACAGCGACCTGCAAACCCTGCCGCTGCCCACCGGCCCGCAATTGCTGCCGCTGCCCGTGTGGCAGGCCCGGCGCGAGGAAATCCTGGCCCGGGGCGAGGCCTTCGGTCTGTGGCTGGCGCCGGCGGACGACCCGGCGGAGATCGCCGCCGACCTCGGCCTTTTCGCGCTGATCGCGGTGAACTTCCCCAAATTCGCCGATGGCCGTGGCTATTCCACCGCCCGGCTGCTGCGCCAGCGTTACGGCTACCAGGGCGAACTGCGCGCCATCGGCGATGTGCTGCATGATCAGCTGCATTACCTGCGCCGGGTCGGCTTTGACAGCTTCGCGCTGAAGGAAGGCAAGGATCCGGCCACCGCGCTGCCCGGTCTGACCGTGTTCAGCGAGGCCTACCAGACCGCGGTGGATCAACCCGAACCCCTTTTCCGGAGACGTCAGGCATGAGCAACCCCGCCACCTCCCCCCGCCTCACCGACGAGTTGGTCGCCAGCGTCGAACGCAAGGCGGCGGCGGCCACCGCGCTGCTGCAGGACATCGCCGCCCGCTACAGCCCGGCGACCTTCGCCAACAGCCTGGGCGCCGAAGACATGGTGCTGACCGACCTGATCCTGAAATCCGGCGTGAACATCAGCCTGTTCAGCCTGGATACCGGCCGCCTGCCCACCGAAACCTACGACCTGATGGGCGCCGTCGAAAAGCATTACGGCACCAAGCTGCAGCTGTTCTTCCCGCAGCATGGCGCCGTGGAAAACTTCGTCCGCAGCCAGGGCATCAACGCCTTCTACGACTCGATCGAGCAGCGCAAGGCCTGCTGCGCGATCCGCAAGGTCGAGCCGCTGCAACGGGCGCTGTCCGGGCAAAAGGCCTGGGTCACCGGTCTGCGCGCCCAGCAGGCCGCCACCCGTACCGGCCTGCCGCTGCAGGAGTACGACAGCAGCAACGGTCTGGAAAAGTTCAACCCGCTGAGCGACTGGAGCGAAAAGGAAGTCTGGGCCTACATCCGGCTGCATGAAGTGCCGTACAACGCGCTGCACGACCGCTTCTATCCCAGCATCGGCTGCGCCCCCTGCACCCGCGCCATCAGCCCCGGCGAAGACATCCGCGCCGGCCGCTGGTGGTGGGAAAACCCGGAAACCAAGGAGTGCGGGCTGCACATCAAGAAGCCGGGCGCCTGAGCGCTCGCCGTTTCTGCCCCAAGAAAGCAATCAGGCCACTTCGCGTGGCCTGATTGCTTTGGCAGCCTTGAATCCGCGCCGGGCTTGCGCGCCGGAACGGCAGGCTGGCGGGTGGGCTGCCACCGCGCCAGCGTCGGGACTTACTGGATCGCCACCCGGGCGAACTTGCGCTTGCCGACCTGCAGCACCAGGGTTTCGCCGGCCTGGCAGCTCAGGCCCTTGTCGCTGACCTTGTCGCCGTTGGCGCGGACCGCGCCCTGGTCGATCATCCGCAGGGCTTCGGAGGTGCTGGCGGTGAGGCCGGCCTGCTTGAGGACTTGCACCAGCGGCAGCGGTGCGCCCTGGCTGTCGAGTTCGATTTCCGGCATGTCTTCCGGCAGCACGCCCTGGCGGAAACGGGCTTCGAATTCTTCCAGCGCTTCGACCGCGGCGGCCTGGCCGTGGAAGCGGCCGACCAGTTCCTGGGCCAGCAGCACCTTGATGTCGCGGGGGTTGCGGCCGCCTTCGACTTCCTGCTTGAAGCGGAGGATTTCCTCGCCGCTGCGGAAGGAGAGCAGTTCGTAGTAGCGCCACATCAGGGTGTCGGAGATCGACATGACCTTGCCGAAGATTTCCCGCGGCGGCTCGTTGATCCCGATGTAGTTGCCCAGGGACTTGGACATCTTGTTCACGCCGTCCAGGCCTTCGAGCAGCGGCATGGTCAGGATGCACTGGGGTGTCTGGCCGTAGTGCTTCTGCAGTTCGCGGCCGACCAGCAGGTTGAATTTCTGGTCGGTGCCGCCCAGTTCGACGTCGGCGCGCATCGCCACCGAGTCGTAGCCCTGGCAGAGCGGGTAGAGGAATTCGTGGATGGCGATGGATTGGCCGTTGGTGTAACGCTTGCTGAAATCGTCCCGCTCCAGCATCCGGGCGACGGTGTGCTGGGCGGCCAGCTTGATCATCCCGGCGGCGCCCAGCTCGTCGAACCAGGCGGAGTTGAAGCAGACTTCGGTGCGGGAGGGATCGAGAATCTTGAACACCTGCTCCTTGTAGGTGCTGGCGTTGTCGAGGATCTGTTCCCGGGACAGCGGCGGCCGGGTGACGTTCTTGCCGGTGGGGTCGCCGATCATGCCGGTGAAGTCGCCGATCAGGAACATCACATGGTGGCCCAGTTCCTGGAAGTGGCGCAGCTTGTTGATCAGCACGGTGTGGCCGAGGTGGAGATCCGGGGCGGTAGGGTCAAAACCGGCCTTGACCCGCAGCGGCCGGCCGCTCTTGAGCTTTTCCACCAGCTCGGCTTCGACCAGCAATTCGTCACTTCCCCGCTTGATAAGGCTGAGCGCCTGTTCCATATCCATCGCTTGCTCCGTCAGTTCCCTGAATCTCTCGTGCTAGAATCGCCGGCTTCGACCCGGTCCGATCATCGCAAAATGCAAAAGAGCCGCATTCTAGCGCAGTCATACCCCCTCTTTGCAGCACTTCTCCACGAATACCGGACCCCCATTGCCGTCGCCAGCTTCACGGCGCTCAGCGTGGTCACCGCCTTTGCCGTGATGCCCGAAGCGCCGGAGAGCAAGCTCAACATCGACACGGTGGTCGAGCAACTCAACCTGCAAGGCAGCAAACCCCTGGACCCGAGCGGCACCTTCCTGCGGGAAGAGCGCATCCGCAGCGGCGACAGCCTGGGCAGCCTGTTGTCCCGTCTCGGCATCACCGACCGGGAAGGCCTGGAGCTGATCCGCCAGTATCCGCAGACCCAGGTGATGCACCGGCAGCTGGTTCCCGGCAAGCTGGTCACCGCCCAGACCTCGGAAACCGGCATGCTGTTCAGCCTGAATTTCCCGCTGAACAAGGAAACCGTGCTGGTGGTCGAGCGGGTCGGCGCCCGCTGGCACATCGCCGAAGAAGCCCTGCGCTACGAGTCCTACACGGTGATGAAGTCCGGCGAGATCAATTCCTCGCTGTTCGCTGCGACCGACATCGCCGGCATCCCCGACAGCATCGCCTCGCAGATGGCCGACATCTTCGGCGGCGAGATCGACTTCCACCGCGACCTGCGTCGCGGCGACCGCTTCCATCTGATTTACGAAATGCAGTACCAGCGCGGCCAGGCCGCCCGCAGCGGCAAGGTGCTGGCGGCAGAATTCAGCAACAACGGCAAGACCTTCCGCGCCGTCCATTTCGAACAGGATGGCCGTGGCGGCTACTACAGCCCGGACGGCAAGAGCCTGCGCAAGGCCTTCCTGCGTTCGCCGCTGGAGTTCTCCCGGGTCACCTCCGGCTTCTCGATGCGCTTCCACCCGATCCTGCAGCAATGGCGGCAGCACAAGGGCGTCGATTACGGCGCACCGAGCGGCACCAAGGTTCGCTCCACCGGCGACGGCATCGTCGATTTCGCCGGGCGTCAGGGCGGTTACGGCAACCTGATCGTCGTGCGCCACCCCGGCCGCTATTCCACGGCCTACGGCCACCTGCAAGGCTTCGCCAGCGGCATCCACAAGGGCAGCCGGATCAGCCAGGGCGATACGCTGGGCTATGTCGGCGCCACCGGCTGGGCCACCGGGCCACACCTGCACTACGAATTCCGCGTTTCCGACCAGCCGGTGAACCCCCTGTCGGTGACGCTGCCGACCAGCGTGCCGCTGGAAGCGCATCAGCTGAAGCAATTCCGCAGCGCGGCGGCACCGCTGCTCGACCAGATGAACCTGCTGCGGCAAAGCAACTTTGCCGCCATCGAATAAAGCCGTGGCCCGGCCGGATTCGGGCCTGCCCGACTCCGCATCCGCCCGCCCCGCCCTTTATCTGGGCCTGATGTCGGGCAGCAGCCTGGACGGGGTCGATGCGGTGCTCTGCCGCTTCAGTCCACAGTTCCAGTTGCTCGGTCAGCATTACCTGCCGATGCCCCCGGCGCTGCGCCAGCAATTGCTGCAGCTGCAATCCCCTTCGCCGAATGAACTGCACCTGGCGGCGCTGGCCGGGGTGGCGCTCAGCCGCTTTTACGCCGAAGCCGTCGCCACCCTGCTCGCGCAACAGGGCTGCCCGGCCGAAGACATCGCCGCCATCGGCAGCCACGGCCAGACCCTGCGCCATCAGCCGTCCCTGGGGTATACGCTGCAAATCCAGGACCCGGCGCTGCTGGCGGAACTGAGCGGCATCGACGTCATCGCCGATTTCCGCAGCCGCGACATCGCCGCCGGCGGTCAGGGCGCCCCGCTGGTCCCAGCCTTTCACGCCGCCCTGTTCCGCAGCCCGGACGAACACCGGGTGATCCTCAACCTGGGCGGCATGGCCAACCTGACCAAGCTGCCGCCCAGCGGCCCGGTCAGCGGTTTCGATTGCGGGCCGGGCAATGTGCTGCTGGACGCCTGGATTCAGGCCAGCCTCGGCCACGATTACGACGCCGATGGCGCCTGGGCCGCCAGCGGCAAACCGATCCCGGCATTGCTGGCGGCACTGCTGGACCACCCTTTTCTGGCGCTGCCACCGCCGAAAAGCTGCGGGCGCGAGCAATTCAATCTGGCCGATCTGAAGTCGCTGCTGAAGCCGGGCTGGGCGGCCGCGGATGTTCAGGCCAGCCTGCTGCAATTCACCGCGCTGAGCGCAGCCGCGGCCATCCAGCGGCATTGCCCGGCGGCGCAGGCGGTCTATCTCTGCGGCGGCGGTGCCCGCAATGCGGCGCTGGCACAGGCGCTGGCCACGGCGCTCCCCAACTGCCGGATCGCCAGCACCGCCGATCTGGGACTGGCCATCGATGCGGTCGAAGCCGCTGCCTTCGCCTGGCTGGCCCATGCTTTTCACAGCGGCCAGTGCGCCAATCTGCCG
>JBEBBF010000420.1:0-4317 GCA_041158545.1 Pseudomonadota bacterium
AAATATTGGTTATAATCTTGTCCCGGTCAGTGATGTACGACCGCTAATACCAATAGGGATTTAGCCCTCTGTCTTTGTCGATAAGGAATCACACAATGAAGCAATCTCTCCTCGTTGCCGCCCTGGTTGCCCTGGCCGTTTCCGCTTGCGGTAAGCCCGCTGAAGCCCCGAAGCCCGTTGAAGCTCCGAAGCCCGCTGCTGAACAAGCTGGCATGGCTGGTATGTCCGGCATGGCCGGTATGGCTGGCATGTCCGGTATGGCCGGCATGGAAGCTGCCAAGCCCGCCGAACAAGCTGGCATGGCTGGTATGTCCGGCATGGCTGCCCCGGCTGCTCCCGCTGCCCCGGCTGCTCCGGCTGCCCCCGCCAAGTAATACCCAGGCGACGAACGAAAAGCAGGACTTCGGTCCTGCTTTTTTTACGTCCACAATTTTGCAGGACGGCATGGGCCACACCCGGCGAGCCTACTCCGCACCGCTCCGGTTGCCCGTCTTCCGCCTTCGCCCCTCTTCCGCCTTCGCCCCGTCTTCCGCCTTTCCCCCCTCTCCCGCAGCGCCGCTTCTCCAGTAAGCTTCAGGCTTCTGTCCCCGGCTGGCTCTGTCGATGATTCCCTGGTTGCGCGCCGATACGCCCTTTCCGCCCCTTGCTTCGGCCCTGGTCGAGCCGAACGGGTTGCTGGCGGCCGGTGCCGACCTTTCGGCCATGCGGCTGCTCGCCGCCTACCGCCGCGGTATCTTTCCGTGGTTTTCCCACGGCCAGCCCATCCTGTGGTGGAGCCCGGACCCGCGGATGGTGGTTTTTCCCGCGGAATTCCGCCCCCGCCGCTCGCTGCGCCAGGCGCTGCGCCGGGACAATTACACGATCCGCCTCGACAGCCACTTCGTCGGCGTGATGCAGGCCTGCGCCAGCACGCCCCGCCCCGGCCAGGACGGAACCTGGATCAGCCCGGAAATGATTGCCGCCTACCGGCAACTGCATGAACTGGGCTACGCCCATTCGGTCGAAACCTGGGCAGAAGGCGAGTTGGTCGGCGGGTTGTACGGCGTGGCCATCGGCGGCATGTTCTACGGCGAGTCGATGTTCAGTCACCGTACCGATGCCTCGAAACTCGCCTTCGCCCATTTGCTGCGCTACCTGCGGCAACAGGGTTTCGGTCTGGTCGATTGCCAGATGAAGACAGCGCACTTGAGCAGCCTGGGCGGCCGGGAAATTCCCCGCGACGAATTCCAGACCCGGCTGACGGCGCTGTGCGGCATCGAACGCACCCCGGCGCCCTGGCCGCAGGATGGCGCCTGTTTTGACTGGCGACACGCCACCAGCTGAACCGGAAGGAGACGGCATGGCCCTGCTAGACGATTCGGATCTGCCCCTGTCCCTGTTGCAGTTCTTCGCCACTTCGCCCTACCCCTGCAGCTATCTGGCCGACCGGGAAGCCCGCTCGCAGGTGGCAACCCCGGCGCATCTGATCAACAGCGACATCTACAGCGAACTGGTCCGCCAGGGCTTTCGGCGCAGCGGGCTCTACACCTACCGGCCGCACTGCGACCGCTGCCGGGAATGCGTGCCGGTCCGGCTGCCGGTCGCCGACTTCCAGCCCAACCGCAGCCAGCGCCGGACCTGGACCCGGCTGGCCGGGCTGCAGACCCGCGAGGTGCCGCTGGCCTTCGACCCGGAACATTTCGCGCTCTACACCCGCTACCAGCAGGCCCGCCACGCCGGTGGCGGCATGGACGAGGATGGCCACGAGCAGTACAACCACTTCCTGCTGCAAAGCCGGGTCGATACCCGGCTGATCGAGTTCCGCGAACAGGGGCTGCTGCGGATGCTCAGCGTGATCGACGTGCTCGACGACGGTCTGTCCTCGGTCTACACCTTCTTCGAACCGGAGCTGCCGGCGGTCAGCCTCGGCACCTACAACATCCTGTGGCAGATCGCCCAATGCCGGCAGCACCAGTTGCCCTACCTTTACCTTGGCTACTGGATCCGCGACTGCCGGAAAATGGCCTACAAATCCCGTTTCCAGCCGCTGGAAGGCCGGCAACGGGGGCATTGGCAGCGGCTTTCCCCGCAGCCCTGAGCGGAAGCCGGCCCGGCTGCGCTAAAATCCGCCCCCATGATCTATCCACTGCTGCGCCGCGCTTTGTTTTCCCTGGATGCCGAAAAGGCGCACGGCATCGCCCTCAAGGGCATTTCCTTCAGCCACGCCATGGGCCTCGGCGGCCTGATGAGCGCCCCCGCGGTCGCCGACCCGGTCGAAATCATGGGCCTGCGTTTCCCCAACCGGGTCGGCCTCGCCGCTGGTCTGGACAAGAACGGCGAACACATCGACGGGCTGGCCTCCCTGGGCTTTGGCCATATCGAAATCGGCACGATCACCCCGCGGCCGCAGCCGGGCAACCCCAAGCCGCGACTGTTCCGGCTGCCGGAAAAGCAGGCGATCATCAACCGGATGGGCTTCAACAACCACGGCGTGGACATCCTGCTGCGCAACGTCCGGGTTGCCGAATTCCCGCGCAAGGGCGGCATCCTCGGCATCAACATCGGCAAGAACGCCGACACCCCGATTGAGAACGCCGTCAGCGACTACCTGATCTGCCTGGACAAGGTTTACGCCGACGCCAGCTACATCACCGTCAATATCTCCAGCCCCAACACCAAGAACCTGCGCGAACTGCAGAAGGATGAAGCGCTGGATGACCTGCTGTCCCGGCTGAAAAAGGCGCAGAAACGCCTGGCCGACCGCCACGGGCGCTATGTGCCGCTGGCGCTGAAGATCGCCCCGGATCTGGACGACCTGCAGATTCAAACCATCGCCGGCGCGCTGAAGCGGCACCGGATGGACGGCGTCATCGCCACCAACACCACCCTGTCGCGCAATGGCGTCGAAGGGCTGCCCAACGCCCAGGAAACCGGCGGCCTCTCCGGCGCCCCGGTGTTTGCCAGCTCGACCACGGTGCTGTCCAAGCTCGCCGCGGCGCTGGCCGGGGAAGTCCCGATCATCGGGGTCGGCGGCATCCTCAACGGCAGCGACGCCCGCGCCAAGATCGAAGCCGGCGCCAGCCTGGTCCAGTGCTACACCGGTTTCATCTACCGCGGACCGGAACTGGTGCAGGAAGTCGCCCTCAGCCTGCAACAACTGGCCCGGGAATAAGTCCTAACCGGGAATACCCGCCCCGGCCGTCCGGTTGTTCGCCTGACGGCCTTGTCAGATAATCGCCGGTCCATTTTTCCTTGCCGCCCATGAGCCATTACCTTTTCCTGATCATCGGGGCCGTGCTGGTCAACAACGTGGTGCTGGTCCGCATCCTCGGGCTGTGTCCGTTCATGGGCGTCTCCAAGAAGCTGGAAACCGCCTACGGCATGGGGGCCGCAACCACCTTCGTGCTGACCCTGGCCGCCGGCGCCAGCTGGATCATCGACACCTACCTGCTGGTGCCCTTCGGGCTGACCTACCTGCGGACCATCGCCTTCATCGTCACCATTGCGGCCTTCGTGCAGCTGACCGAAATGGTGATCCAGAAAACCAGCCCGTCGCTGCATCAGGTGCTGGGCATCTACCTGCCGCTGATCACCACCAACTGTGCGGTGCTGGGCGTTCCGCTCCTGGCGCTGGGCGCCCGCTATGACTTCGTCGAATCCCTGCTGTTCGGCGCCGCCAGTTCGATTGGTTTCACGCTGGCGCTGGTGCTGTTCGCCGGCATCCGCGAGCGGATCGAAGGGGCTGACGTGCCCCGGCATTTCCGCGGCACCGCAATTGCACTGGTCACCTGCGGCCTGATGAGCCTGGCCTTCATGGGCTTTGCCGGGCTGGACAAATATCAATGATCACCGCAATCGCAGTCATGGCGCTGGGCGCCCTGATCCTGGGCGCGGCCCTCGGCTATGCCTCGATCAAGTTCAAGGTGGAAGGCAACCCGCTGGTCGAAAAGATCGACAGCGTGCTGCCGCAAACCCAATGCGGCCAGTGCGGCTTCCCCGGCTGCCGCCCCTATGCCGAAGCCATCGCCAGCGGCGAAGCCGAAATCAACCAGTGCCCGCCAGGCGGTGAAGAAGGCATCCGCAAACTGGCCGAACTGCTCGGCCGGGAATTCAAGCCGCTGTCGGAAGAACATGGCACCGAAAAACCGAAGAGCCTGGCGCTGATCGACGAAAAGACCTGCATCGGCTGCACGCTGTGCATCCAGGCCTGCCCGGTCGACGCCATCGTCGGCGCCGCCAAACAGATGCATACCATCGTCGCCGCGCAATGCACCGGCTGCGAACTGTGCCTGCCGCCCTGCCCGGTCGATTGCATTGCCATGGTCCCGCTCGCCGAGT
>JBEBBF010000421.1:0-3083 GCA_041158545.1 Pseudomonadota bacterium
ATTTCCTGCTTGTGCGTGAAAGGCACCACCTGGGTCCCCCCGGTAACCGCACTGAACGCATCCACGGCAATCAGGGCATTGATCGCAATCGGCTTGGAAATCACCCAGTTCTGGTACGGCAAATCCCGATGCCAGGAAGATTGGTGATGCACCAGATTCGAGCGGTTGATAATCGAATTCTGCAAGTTCAGGATGAACCAGTCACCAAGCAACAGCTTGACCACCGAAGTAATGGCAGGGCTGGACGCCAGGCGTGAGAATGAAAAGTCGTAAAGCATGGGCGCCCGGCAGACATCCAGCTCCTGAATGCTTTTCAGAGCCTCGTAGCCGTAGTCCTGTTCCTGCACGGCATAGATTCGGTCGATCTTTTCCCGCCACCCATCGAGATCCTTTTCCTCGATGACATTTGGAATGACCGTGAAGCCCTTGACCCGGATTTCCTCGGCATGCTCTTCCACCCGGTTACTGACTGCAGTTTGCTGGATATGACCGTAAAAGCTGTCTTTCATGATTTCTCCCTGATGTGCTGATTAAAGATACTTCATGGCCTTGTGAGTATCGGGGCCACAATTGAACAGGACATCCAGAATACTGACGTAATGGGTAAATTCGCCCCAGAGCTGGGGATAGTCGGGATAGCCTGCATAATCAAACCACGTCACCTTGACTCCAAGTCCGGCGAAACAAGCTTCATCAAGATAACCTTGGGCAGAGGGGCCTGAGAGATATTCACTCGCTCCTGCCTGAAGGCACAAATCAGCCAGTCTTTCGCTTTTTCCCTCACCCAGTTGGTAATCCCAGGAGCTGGAAATCCTTGTTTCAATTCCCAGATAACTGCAAACCGCCTCAATGAGCCTGCGGTTAAGCTGAGAAATGTGGGTAAAGGTTTCTCCCTGATAAATCGGCTCCAGCCAGGCTGAAATCGCGTTGAAATGGGGAGCTCGTGCATAGTTCTGCACCAAGGTCCGCCAGTGTACCCCCGCCCATTCGTCACCGTCTATCAAGGTCTCCCGGATCTTCTGGTGGTATTTCCCCTTGACCTGGACCGGCACGGTCAGCCACTGCGCGCCCTGGGGCGTCTTGATCTGGTTACGGTTGCGCCAGTCGCGGCGGGTGTATTGCATGTCGTCGTAGAGGATGAACTCATCCACCGCGGCGATCATGTCGAAATATCCCTTCCACGGGATGTAATTGGATTGGACGATGGCGACTTTTTTCATGGTTCAGCAGGCTCGGCCCGGCGAGGTACGGGGCATGGACACTAGGGCGTTGCGATCTGGTTCAGCAGGTTGCGCGCCCGATCTTCATAGGTATGCATCCGCATCACCCGGTGATGGGCCGCTTCGGCAAGGGCGCGGGATTCCTCGAAGTGGTCCAGCCAATAGCGGATCTGCACCAGGCAATCCTCCAGCCCCTCGTAATCCGCCCATTCCTTGCCCAATTCGAAATCATCGCCAGCGTGACGCCGGCGGTCGGTCAACAGGAAGCCGCCGCGGGCCGGCACCCCGTAGCAGCGCTCCGGCAGACCCCAGCTCAGTTCGCCGCCATGGTCGCAGGAAGAGCGAAAGCTCAGGTTGATCCGCGAACGCTGAATCACCCTGATCTGCTCGTCCTCGCTGATCCCCGACGAATGCTTGATGTAATAACGCACCCCCATCGCCGCCAGCCGCGGACACAGGGCGGCGAAGAAGCGTTCCCGCTCGGCATGCTCCTTGTAGCGCTGACCATCCATGTTGCCGAGGAAGGACACGTCGTACTCGTAATACGCCGGATCGCGCATCGCCTCCAGGCTGGCGCCGTGCAGGTTGAAGTTGCGCACCCAGACCGCATTGGGCGAATAAATCTTCCTGCGTCCGAAATTCCAGGTCGGCTGCAAGGTATGACTGGCATAGACATCCACCGGATTCAGCCAGCGGAACAGCGCCAGCCGCCGCCAGCGGATGCCCATGTGCCAGGGCGCATCCCGGTCCATCGCAATCAGGGGAATCCCCGCCCGCTGCAACTGGCGGTGGAAGGCCCAGGCCCGCCAGGGCTGGCGGATCGCCTCGTATAAATTCACCACGGCGCAGCGCACCGAGTCCGCCTGGGCCGGGTCCAGCGTCCAACTGTTGGCAACCACGTTGAAGCCCAGATTTTCAAAGGCCTCCTGCAGCGGCTGGAAGCCCTTGCGGTAATTGAAGATGACCGTATTTCTGCGCGTACTCATGACTCCATCTGCCTGATGATGGCCTGATGCAAGCGGGACACCCGCTGCTCAAAGGCCGGAACGGAAAACGCCGCCAGAACTGGAGCGGCCCGCTCGGGATCGATGCGAAAAGCCTGTTGTTGCAACAGTTGCAGCAGGCGCTCGAAATCGGCACCGCCATCCTGGCGCGGATCGCGGTAGAACAGACCGGTCACCGCCGCCGTTACGGTTTCGGTAAAAGGCAGCGCCTCCACCGCCAGCACGGGCGTGCCGCAGGCCTGCGCCTCCAGCACATTGAGCCCGAGCGCCTCTTTCTCCGGCAGCCCGGTCAGCAGGTAATCGAGTTGTCGATACACCGCGCCGACCTCGCGCTGCTGCCCCCAGAAGCGGACCCGTTCGCGGATCGGGGCCAGCGCCGCCTTGAGGTCACGCACCGAGGCGTAGCCCCCGGCACCGAAAATCTCCAGCCGGAACGCCGGATACCGGGCCAGCACGGGCGCCAGCTGCCGGAACAGCAAGGGAAACTGCTTAATTGGCGTCAGTCGGGAGACGATGCCCAGCGTGATGCCCGTGCCGCGCTGGAACGAACGCCGGGGCAAGCAGCGCCGATATAGCGGCTCGCCCCAGCCCAGCACCCGGTCACGCAACTTGCGGGTATCCCAGTCGTAGGCCGAGTTGGCCCGGATCGCCCCAGCCTGCCCCGGCGCCGCGAAGCGCTCCAGGCTGGCCACGCCCAGCAGGGGTTCCGGATGCACCGCGCTGATCCCGGCGGCAGCCAGGCTGTTCAATACATGCTGCGACACGCCGATCACGCGATCATAGGCCGCGATCACCGCCGGATCCCGGCCGTACAGCGGCATGTGGGCGATGGCGCTGAGCAGCCGACCCGGCTGGCGCA
>JBEBBF010000422.1:0-2890 GCA_041158545.1 Pseudomonadota bacterium
GCGTTTGGCCTGATAGCGGTTGGCGAACAGGTAGGCGGCGCCGAGCAGCAGGCCGCCGGGCAGCACGACGGCCAGGGTGGTGGCCAGACCCTTCAGGGCCTTGTTTTTGGTGTTTTTGCTCGGGGTGCTCATGGTTTTTGTTCTATGGGGTGAGGTGCGGAATCAACTGTAGGGGAAAGCCGGCCGGGCGGTCCAATCATTTCTCCGGATCGCGGCGATAGCCTGATTCTCGGCGAGCCGGAGTGTTGGAACTTTGCTGAATCTCAAAAGCAGGGGCTCACTTCGGCCGGCGGGCGCGCCAGAGCGTGGCGGCTTCGCGGCTTGCCGCCAGCCAGATCCGGAAGTCCCCGGCAAAACCCGGCAGGTCGGCCAGCAATTCGGCTTCGCCGCCCGCCAGCGGGTTGGGTTGCCGCAGGCGGCGGGACATCCGTTGCAGCACCGAGGCGATGCCCGCCGGGTCGGCGTAGCTGCCCAGCCAGTCTTCGCTGGCCATCCGCTGCAGCACCGGCCGGGCATCCGCCGGGAGGTCGGCGAGGCGGGCTTCGATCCGGGCGTAGACGCTGGCGCAGTAATCCGGCAGCGGCTGCGGATGGTGGGTGGCCCAGTCCCGCGCCAGCAGGTGGTCGTAATAGATGTCCACCAGCACGCCGGCGTAACGGCGGCGGGGCGGGCTGACCCGTTGCCGGCTGCGGCAGAAGCCGGGGTCGCTTTCCGCGTGGCTGTCGATGGCCCGGTGCAGCGCCACCCCGGCGGCGAGGTCGGCGGGCAGCGCGCCGGGCAGGAGGCCCTTGATCCAGTCGCCGGCTACCCCGCCGACGATCAGCGCCGGGTCGTCGCCGGCCAGCAGGGCGTGGGCGAGGAAATTCACCGGGGCTTCAGACGCCCAGGTAGCGCGCCCAGGTATCAGGCTGGGCGGCGAGCGCGGCGTTGTCGCCGTTCCAGACGATCCGGCCCTTTTCGATGAACAGGTGACGGTCGGCGACCCGCTGGATTTCCTTCAGATGCTTGTCGATCACCAGAATGCTCTGGCCTTCGGCCTTCAGATGCCCCAGCACCTGCCAGATTTCCCGGCGCACCAGCGGCGACAGGCCTTCGGTCGCCTCGTCGAGGATCAGCAGGTAGGGGTTGGTCATCAGCGCCCGGCCGATGGCCAGCATCTGCTGCTCGCCGCCGGACAACTCGTTGCCCATGTGGTGCTGGCGTTCCTCCAGCCGCGGGAACAGCGCGTGGATGCGCGCCAGATTCCACGGCGCCGCCTTGCCGCTGCGGTTGTCGGCAAAGGCGACCAGATTTTCCCGGACGCTCAGGTTGGGGAAGATGTGGCGGCCCTCCGGCACCAGCGCGATGCCGCGACGGGCGATGCTTTCGATCGGCAGGCCGTCGATCCGCTCGCCGCGGAAGTGGATCGCGCCGGACCAGCGCCGCAGCAGCCCGAACAGCGTCCGCAGCGTCGTGGTCTTGCCCATGCCGTTGCGGCCGAGCAGCGTGCTCACCTCGCCGGCCCGCAACTCGAAAGACAGATCGAACAGCACCTGGCTCTGGCCGTAGCCCGAAGTCACCGCTTCAAAACTCAGTAGCGCGCTCATGCCGCCTCCAGCCCGTCGCCCAGGTAGGCGCGGATCACTTCCGGATGGCTGCGGATCGCGTCCGGCGTGCCGGTGGCGACGATCTGCCCGGCCACCAGCACCGAAATGCGGTCCGCCAGCCGGAACACCGCGTCCATGTCGTGCTCGACCAGGATCACCGCATGGCTGCCCTTCAGCGACTGGATCAGCTCGCCCATCCGCAGGGATTCTTCCGGATCGGTCCCGGCCATGGGCTCGTCGAGCAGCAGCAGTTGCGGCTGGCAGGCCAGGGCCAGGCCCAGTTCCAGCGCCCGCTGGCGACCGTGGGACAGGGTGCCGACCACCTGATGGAACACTTCGAGCAGCCCGACCTGTTCGGCGATTTCCGCCGCGCCGGCCTCCAGCGCCGGCTCCCGCGCCACCCGCCGCAGCAGGTCGAAGGAATGCCCGGTCCGGGCCTGCACCGCCAGCTCCAGGTTTTCCCGGACGCTCAGCGCCGCGAACAGCGTGGTGATCTGGAATGAGCGGGCGATGCCGGCGGCGACCCGGCGGTGGATCGGTAGCCGGGTGATGTCCCGACCTTGAAAGACGATGCGGCCGCTGTCCGAGGCCAGTTCGCCGGAAAGCTGCGCCAGCAGCGTGGTCTTGCCGGCGCCATTGGGACCGATCAGCGCGTGGATTTCACCGGGCAGCACCGCGAAGGAACAGTCCTGATTGACCACCAGCCCGCCGAAGCGCTTGCTCAGGCCTTCGATCTTGAGCAGCGCGCTCATGCCTGATCCCCCCGGCGGAAGCAGCGGCCGGGCAGCCCCTTCAGGCTCATGACCCCGTTCGGCGCCAGCAGCACGATGAACAGCAGCAGCCCGCCCAGCACCAGATTCCAGTGTTCGGTATGCGTGGAAATGCTTTCCTCCAGCAGCAGGTACAGCGCCGCCCCGGTCAGGCCGCCCCAGAAATAGCCGGAGCCGCCGAGGATCACCATCACCAGCAGGATGCCGGACTGGTGCCAGGTCAGCGTGTGCGGCGTGACGCCCATGCTGAGGTTGACCAGCAGCGCCCCGGCCAGGCCGCAGAGGCCGCCGGAGAGGGTCCAGGCCGCCAGCTTCAGCGGGAAAACCGGGTAGCCAATCGCCGCCATCCGCCTTTCGTTTTCCCGGATCGCCACCAGTGCCCGGCCAAAACGCGAGCCGACCAGCCGGTACAGCAGCAGGAACACCGCGGTCGCGACCACCAGCACCGTGTAATAAAAGCTCAGGTCATCGCGCAATTTGAGGCCCAGGAGCTTGGAGCGGCCGGGCAGCGGCAGCCCGTCGTCGCCCCCCAGT
>JBEBBF010000423.1:0-21085 GCA_041158545.1 Pseudomonadota bacterium
GCCCGCCCGGAAGCCCGCCGCGGCCACCCCGGCTGCCCCGCAGCCGCTGAAGGAACTCAACGGCCAGGTGGTTTTCCAGGTGCTGCTGGGCGAACTGGCCCTGCAGCGTAACGAAATCGACCTCGCCACCAACGCCTACGCCGACCTGTCGCTGCGCACCCGCGACCCCAAGGTGCTGGCCCGGACCGTCGAAGTCGCCAACTACGCCCGCCGCTTCGACATCGCGCTGGACGCCGCCCGGATGTGGACCGAAATCGAGCCGGAATCGGCCACGGCCCGCCAGGCCCTGTCCCATGTGCTGATCCAGTCCAACCGGATCGACGAACTGGCGCCGCAAATCACCCAGTTGCTGGAAAAGGACAAGGCCAACCTTGCCGACAACCTGACCCGGCTCTACCGCAGCTTCTCCCGCTATCCGGACAAGGCCGCGGTGCTGCGGCTGGTGCAGCAGGTGGTGCAACCCTACCGGGCGCTGCCGGAAGCCCACTTCGCCATCGCCACCGCCGCCGTCGCCGCCGGCAACATGCCGCTGGCCGGCGCCGAAATCCGCCAGTCCCTGGAGCTGCGCCCGGACTGGGAACAGGCCGCACTGTTCGAAGCCCAGTTGCTGGCCCGCCAGTCGGAAGTCGACGCCATCAGCCAGCTCAACCACTTCCTCGCCGCCAACCCCAAGGCCAAGGAAGCCCGGCTGGCGCTGGCCCGGCTGCTGATCGCCGGCAAGCGTTACGAAGAATCGCGCAAACAGTACGACCAGCTGCTCAACGACAGCCCGGACAACCCGGAAGTCGTCTATCCGGTCGCGATGCTGGCGCTGCAGCAGGGCGACATCGCCACCGGCGAAAAGCTGCTGCTGCGCCTCCTGACCCTGGATTTCCCGGAAAAGGGCACGCTGCACTTCTTCCTCGGGCAAATCTACGAAGAGCAGGGCAAGCTGGCCGCCGCCGCCGAACATTACCGTCAGGTCTCCGGTGGCGAGCAGCACTTCGGCGCCCAGACCCGGATGGCCCGGATCGCCGCCCGCCAGGGCCAGCTCGACGTCGCGCTGGCCGCGCTGCACGGCATCCAGAGCAAAACCCCCCATGAAAAGACTCAGGTGCTGCTGACCGAAGCCGAAATCCTTCGCGACGCCAAGCAAGCCGAAGCCGCTTACCAGCTACTGAACACCGCGCTGCAAGCCCAGCCCGACCAGCCGGAACTGCTCTACGACACCGCGCTGCTGGCCGAACGCATCGGCAAGGACGCGGAAATGGAAAAGCTGCTGCGCCGGCTGATCGAACTGCAACCGGAACACGCCCACGCCCTCAACGCCCTCGGCTACGCCTGGACCGAACGCAACATCCACCTCGACCAGGCCCACGAGCTGATCGCCAAGGCGGTCAAACTCGCCCCGGACGACCCCTTCATCATGGATAGCCTGGGCTGGGTGCAATTCCGCCTCGGCAAACCGCAGGAAGCCCTGAAGACTCTGGAAAAGGCGCTGAGCATCAAGTCCGACCCGGAAATCGCCGCCCACCTCGGCGAAGTCCTCTGGAGCCTCGGCCGCAAGGACGACGCCCGCAAGATCTGGGACGATGCCCGGCGCAAGGCCCCGGACAACAGCGCCCTGCTCAGCACCATCGAAAAATTCCAGCGTCCATGAAGCGACTGCTCCCGGCGCTGGCGGCCCTGCTGCTCGCCGCCTGCGCCGGCCCGGCGCCGCGCCCGAGCGCCCCGATCAGCGGCGAGCAATTCAATATCCAGGCCCGCTTCGCGCTGAAAACCCTAGGGCCGGACGCGAAAAGCCTCTCCGGCCGCCTCGACTGGCAACACCAGCCCGGCAGCGACGCGCTGCTGTTCGCCACCCCCACCGGCCAGGGCGTCGCCGAACTGCAACGCAACGCCGACGGCCTGACGCTGCGCGACAGCCAGGGCCGGCAACGCCATAGCCGCGACCCGGCGCCGCTGCTGCGCGAGCTGGTCGGCTACCCGCTGCCGCTGGAGCGGCTGGCCGGCTGGCTGCTCGGCCGCCCCGACCCGGACAGCCGCCACCAACTGGACAACCAGGGCCGCCTCGCCCGCCTGTTCCACGACGGCTGGCAAATTGATTACTTCTACGACGACGACCAGCCCGCTGCGCTGCCCGCCCGCCTGACCCTCCAGCGCGACAACGAGCTGGAACTGCGGCTACGCATCGAAAGCTGGCAATGACCCGCCCCATGGACACCTGGAACTGGCAAAGCACCTGGCCCGCACCGGCCAAACTCAATCTCTTCCTGCACGTGGTCGGCCGTCGCGCCGACGGCTACCACCTGCTGCAAACCCTGTTCCGCTTCGTCGATCACGGCGACAGCCTGCGCTTTCACCCCGCGGCCGACGGCGAACTCGGCCTGACCCGCCCCATTCCCGGCGTTCCGCCGGAAAGCGACCTCTGCCTGCGCGCCGCCCGGCTGCTGCAGCAACACAGCGGCTGCCGGCGCGGGGCGATGATCGAACTGGAAAAACGCCTGCCGATGGGCGGCGGCCTCGGTGGCGGCAGCTCCGACGCAGCCACCGTGCTGCTGGCGCTCAACCACCTGTGGCAATTGGGCCTGAGCCGGCCGCAGCTGCAGGAACTCGGGCTACAGCTGGGCGCCGACGTGCCGATCTTCCTCTTCGGCCACAACGCCTTTGCCGAAGGCGTCGGCGAAGCGCTGCAGGCGGTGACGCTGCCCGCCGCCAGCTATCTGGTCCTGGAACCGCCGGTCGCCGTGCCCACCGCAGCGATTTTCACCGCTCCGGAACTGCGCCGCGACACCCCGGCGATCCGCGCCGCCGACTGGCAGGCCGGCTTCGGCGGCAACGATCTGGAGCCTGTCGCCTGCGCCCGCTTCCCGGCGGTGCAAACCCACCTCGACTGGCTGCGTCAGCACGCCCCGGCGCGGATGAGCGGCTCCGGCGCCTGCGTCTTCGCCGAATTTGCCGAAGCGGCCGCTGCTGAAGCCGTCCTGGCGCAATTGCCCGCCGGCTGGCGCGGCTGGGTGGCCAACGGTCTGGCCGCCCACCCCCTCGCCAGCCTGCCCGCGTGAGGTCGCCCGCATGAACCCGCGCAAATTTGGTTTTCGCATCCGCACCCGCAGCGGCGTCGCCGTGGACAAGGTCCTGATCCTCGGCCAGGACAGCGCCGACGCCGAACGGCGGCTGCGCCAGATGTACCTCGGCTGTCAGATCCTGGAAACCTGGCAGGAAAACGCCAGCGTCAGCCACGGCAGCAACAGCTTCGAGGAAATCGTCGACCTGCTAAACGAGCCGACCCAGGAATGAGCCCCGGCACACCGCGGCGCCAGGCCGCGCCGCCAGGCGGCGGAACTGTCGCCGGCTACAGCACGCCGCCGGCGTGCAATTCCTCGAACAGCTGCTGGTAATCCCGCGCCCCGTTGCTGTCGGACTGGTAGGCAAACACATCCTTGCCCAGCGCCGGGCTCATCGCCACCGCGACGTTCTCGCCGATCAGGGTCTGGCACAGCTCGACGCCGAACTCCTCGCGCATCCGGTTCTGGATGTCCGCGCTCATCTTCCGCCGCCGGTCATAGCGGGTCAGCACGTAACGGCGCGGCACCCGCCGCTTGACCACCGGCTCCAGCGCCTTCAAGGCCCGGGTGATCTGCTGCGCCCCCTGCAGCGAGAGGTAATCGGTGGAGACCGGAATCAGCACCGTCTCCGCCGCAAAAATCGCGCTCAGCGACAGCACGCCAATATAAGGACAGCAATCGACCAGACTGGTCCGCTCGCCGACCGCATCCAGGCTGTCCAGCCCCTGGCGCAACTTGTTCAGCACCGTCGGCCCCTTGCCGAACAGGGAATCCACCTTCATCAGGTTGCCGTGCGAGGCCACCAGCGAGCCGATCTCCGGCAAAGCCTGCTCGACCTGCTCCGCCTGCAAGGGTGCGTTACTGGCATACACCGCAAACGCCGTCCGGCCGACATCCTTGCACTCAAGGCCGAAGATGCGGGTCAGATGCCCCTGCGGGTCCAGATCCACCAGCCGCACCACCCCCCCGGCCCGCTGCAGCGCCGCGCCAAGGTTCAGCGTCGTGGTCGTCTTCCCGACCCCGCCCTTGCTGTTGAACACCACCACCCGCTTCCCCGCGCCCATCTTTGCCCCGGTTTGACGTCATGAGCGCAGTAAAAGGGATTTTTCCGGCGGGAGCAAGGCGAAAAATCGGGAAAACCGCCGGGAATGCTGAAGGAATGCGCCGGAAGCAGCCGGGCGGCGCCGCGTGTTGTTACGTGCCCCGTGGAGCAAAGGGCGTCAGCGGCAGACGCGGCGGTCCTCGCTGATGCCCCCTCCCGGTTTTGCAGGGCGCAATCGCGGCGATGCCATTCATGTATGATCCGCCGCTGCGATTTCGCGGCAAAGCACGCGCCGGAATCGAGAAATCGGGGAAACCCCCGCCTTTCCCCATGGATTCGCCGCTCGGCGGACCCAGCTGCACATTTCAGCCGACGCCCTCACCATGCGGAAACGCCATCATGTCCTGCCTCCCCCGGTCGATTCAGTCCGGGCGTCCGCGCCTGAACCCACCCCGGCGGCGCCCGCAGCACCGGCAGGATGCCTGGTTTGAAGCAACGCCTGCTGCTGCTCGGTTTCCTGGCGCTGTCTGTTGGGGCGCTGGGTCTCTACCACTTCAAGCTGCGGGGCGAGATGGCGAGCCCTGCTGACGTGGCGGCCTCGCTGGCGCAGGGGGTGGCCTGGATCTGGCCGCGCAGCAATGGTCCGCTGCGCTGGCAAGGTCTGGACCTGCGTTATCGGGAGGCGGCCGTGTTGGTGGAGTCCCTGCGCCTGACCGCCGACGCCGTCGAGCATGGCGGCCGGAAACAGCGGCTGGCCGTGCCGGAGTCGGTGCGCCTGCTGCCGGTTGTCCATGTGGAAACAGGGGATGCGGCGCCGGATGCGCTGAGCGAGGCGCAAAGCCGCACCATTATCCGGGCGCTACTGCGCCAGGCGCCGGCGGCACGGGCGGGAGCCGGCATGGTGCAGCTGGATTTCGAAGCCCCGCGCCGACAACGCCAGTCATATATCGCGCTGGTCACGGCGCTGCGGGCGGCGCTGCCACCGGAAGTCCGCCTGAGCATCACCGCGCTGGCGCACTGGTGCAGCGAGGGCGATTGGCTGGATCGCCTGCCGGTGGATGAGGTGGTCCCCATGTTGTACCGTCTTGGCGACGACGCGGCGCAGTGGCGACAGCGTTTTGCCCAGCCGGCGGCAAGGCTTTCCCGCCGTTGTCAGGGGCCAGCGATGGGCTTTGCGACGGATGAACCGCCGCCCCGTGCGCTGCTGGCCCGCATCGAGCGCCCTTACTGGTTCGACAACGCAGCCTGGTCGAACCCCGCTTTACCCCCTGGAAACCTGGAGATGTTGCGATGAAATCCACTTTGGCAAATGGAAAACGGCATGGTCCGGCGTTGGCGCTGCTCGCCGCGCTGGCAGGCGCGCCGGGTCATGGCTACGCCGCGCCGACGGACGAAAGCAGCCTCCCCGACAGCCTGCGGAGCGGCCATGTGGCCGAGATCGTTGGGCCGGAGAACGATACCGCCTATGCCCGCGGCAGCCTCAGCCTCGTCCGGACCAGCTTCGGCCGTGCCTCCCTTTATGTGGCCTGGCGCCTGATGCAGCTTCCGGCCGGCGCCGTCGCCAATGAAAGCCACGAACGGCAGCGGGATTGGGTCAAGGGCCAGCTCGGCCGACCGGGGCCGGACGAAGTCAAAACCTGGCTGAAAGCCCGCTCGACCCTGCTGACCACGCCGCCCCGCGTTGCGCCGGATTATTACCGGCCGGCGGTCATCAATACGACCCTGGGCGACCTGGAATACGAAGAGGGCCAATGCGGCGCCGACGCCTTTATCTTCGCCACCCGCATTCTGGAATCCCTGAGCAAGGACAGCGCGCTGACCGATGCGCACCGCCGCAGCTGGATCAGCGCCCAGGACGCGGTGTTTGCCCGCTGCACCTGGAAGCCCGGCACCCCGCTTCCGGCCGCACCGGCCAGCCCGGCAGCGGACGCCCCGGAGAAACTGCGCGCCTTGCATGCCTACCAGCAGGCGAGCGCGCTCTTTTACGAAGATCGCTACGCAGCGGCCCGCGAACAATTCGACGCGATTGCGGCCACAGCCAACCACCCCCTGCGCCCCTGGGCCGAGTTGGGCGCCCTGCGCAGCCTCCTGCGGGAAGTCTCTCGGGACCGGGAATGGCAAGCGGCGATGGACGACGCCTGGGTCGGCAAAAAGCTGCGGGGAGATGAATACCGGGCGGCACTGGCAGGGGCGCGGGCCAGGCGCACCGCCCGCATTGACGCAACCTTCAAGGACATGGAAGCACGGATCAACCGGATCGTGGCGGACCCCAGCCTGGCAGCGGTGCATGGCCCGGTCCGCTACACGCTGCGCCGGGCCGTCATTCAGTTCAAACCCGAATTCCCTTTCCGGGCCGCCATGCAGGAGTTGGATCAGCCGACCGCCAACCCCTACACCAAGGGCGCGCTGGATTTGTTCATGCAGCTCTACCCGAGCGTGCTGCCGGAACGGCCCGACGGCGAACTGGCCACCGCACTCCGCAAGCGGCCCTGGCTGGACTTCATTTACACGGTCCAGGCCTGCACCGATACGCCAGCCGCCAAGAACGACGCCCTCTGCGCCAGGGAACACGCCTACGCGCTATCGCGCTGGACGCAAGGCCAGGACAACACCTGGCTGCTGGCCACCCTGATGACCGCAAAAACCGGATCGCCCGAACTAATGGCAGCCGCAGAAGCCGCACGGGCCGTCACCACGGACCGCCCGGAATGGGCCAGCCTGCAATTCCACGCCGCCCGAGCCTTCCGCACCAGCAACCGTCCCACCGAAGCCCGCATCGCGCTCGACGCCCTGACCAACTCCACCGCCCTCAGCCGCCGGGATAGGAAGTGGGTGGAAGCGGAACGGCGGGAGCTTTGAGCGGGGAATTGGGAATTGGCGTTGTACGCCAGCCCAGCCCCTGTTCCCGCAATCAACGCCATCACCCCCCACTTTGACACCCCCACCCTCAACAACGAAACTCGCCCATCATGAAAAAACCACACTTCGCCCTTGGGCTTGCCGGCGCACTTGCCGCGCTCCTCGCACCTTCTGCTGCCTGTGCGCAGCAATCGTTCCAGTTGTCATCCAAGTTTCTTGAGGCCCGGTTTTCCGCTGGCCAGAAAATATGGGATGGGCAGCACCGTTTCGGGAACGTGTTCTGTCTCAAATTTCCCCAGCCGGCGGAGGCTGATGCGCTGGCGGAGGCCATGTATAACAACAACACCCTGTACTTCAGCCGGGCTGCGTACAAGGACATGACGGCGCTTTATGTCATCGCGTCGACGGTTCCGGCGGGGCGCAGCGCGGAAGCCGAGATCGGCAATCTGGCTGCGCAGAATCAACGGGGCGTGGATGCGCGCCCCGACTATTTCAAGCAGACCCGGATCGACAGCCTGCTCGGCCCTTCGCTGCAACTGACGATACGGAATTCGACCGAAGGCTCGAACGAGTCGCCGTTCCCCTTTGCCCGCGCCGTCGCAATCCGCCCCGACGGGCAGCTGGCGTCCCTCTCGGTGCATCGTCTTTTCGTTCGCAACCGGGACAGGATCGAGGTCGCAGGCCTGCGTTACTTCAACGCGCCCCTAAGCCCGGACCGCGAAGCCGAGGCCATCGCGGCGCTATCCGCCTTCGTCGAAGCCGCCGCGGATTCGCTGCAGTCCTGTTCGCAGGGGCTGCCGCCGCGGACGCCGTAAGGGTCGCCTGACCTGGAAGACGACCGGAGCGGCGTGATGCACCGGATAAATCCCTCACCTTCAAACCCGTACATCCTCATGAACGCCCAACGCTCGCTCTTCTCGTTGTTCGCCTTTGTCCTGCTCGGCCTCATCGCGGCCTCATCGTCGATCGGTGCGGTGGATGCAGCCCGTGACTACGAGGTGATTCGTGCTGAATTCGGCATCATCGATTTCGATAACGCCGGAAAATCCGTCTTCATTCCCACGGCGGTCGTGCCCTTCAAACCCGAGCAAAGTTATGGCTGGATCATGCTGCTCCGCACGGCGAAGGCCAAAATCAGTTTCCGCGAGGAATTCACGCTCCCCGTAAAGCCCGATACATGGGGCGACCCGGAGCCGCTGGGGACAAGAACCCTCTCTGCGGATCGCCGCACCGCGATAACCGAGCGGACAGTCACCCCGGATCGCGGGCTGATCTTCAAAAGCTGGCAAGTCGCCCCAGGCGACCCGAAAGGCCATCATGTCATTCGGGTTTACATCGAAGGCCGGCTTGAGAAAGTCTTCGAATTCGACCTGCGATAAGGTCCGGCGGCATGCCCCGGCTTAGACCCGCGACCTCCCGCCTTGAGCCGTGTGGCACAGCCCATGAGCCGCCCCCTCACCCACTCCGATTAGTCCGGTATTGCGCCGGGGAGACGCCGGTCCATTCGACGAAGGCGCGGTAGAAGGCGGAGGTGTCGGCGTAGCCGAGGTCGCTGGCGAGGCTGGCGATGGGTTGGCGGGTTTTGGCGAGGCGGGACAGGGCGATGTCGCGGCGGAGGGCGTCCTTGATGGCGCGGAAGCTGGAGCCTTCTTCGGCGAGGCGGCGGTGCAGGCTGCGGCTGGAGAGGAAGAGGCGGTCGGCGACCTCGTCCTGGCCGAGGTTCTGCGGCAGCGCGGCGCGCAGGGTGTCGCGGACCCGTTGCACCATTTCCCGGTCGCGGCGGTAGAGGGTGGTGATCTTGCCCGGCGCGCCGTCGAGGAAGGCGCTGAGTGCGGCCTCGTCGCGGCGGATCGGCAGCTGCAGCAGGTTGGCGCGGAAGCGGGCGCAGAGGCACTCGCCGCCGACGAAGCGGGAGTGCTCGGTGTAGATCAGCGCGTAGTCGTCCCGGTGCGGCGGTGGCGGATAGGGGAAATCCACCGCATCGAGCGCCAGACCGCGGCCGACCAGCCAGCAGGCCAGACCATGCAGCAGCCGCAGCAGCCACTCGAAGGCGAAGACCCGCGCCGGATCGGCCGGGGTCGCCGCCAGCGGCCGGGTTTCCTGCAGTTGCAGCTGCGCCTGTTCGCCCTCGACCACCAGGCTGACCGCCAGATCGGGCAGGACGATGCGCAGGAAGCGGCCGGCCCGTTGCAGGGCTTCCGCCAGATCCGGCGCGCCGATCATGCCGCGGCAGAGGAATTCGAAACTGCCGCCGCGCAAGGGCTGGGCAAACAGGCCGAAGCCCTCGTCGTCCAGGGCGCTGACGATGCGGTTGTAGAGGCTGGCGTAACGCTCGACCGGCACCCGGCCGCGGCAGCCCTCCTCGATCCCCGCGGCCTGCAGCCAGGGCGCCGGATCGCAGCCGGCGCGGCGCGGCCCGGCCAGCATGCCGCTGACGAAGCCCGCCGCCACCGTGGCGCTGCGCCGGCCGCCACGGACTGGCGAGTTTTGCAGGCTGACCGCTTCCTCCGTTTTTTCTTCGCGCATGCTGCCTCCCGTGCTTCCTTTCGCCGCGGCGACCCGGCCCGATGTTGCGCCACGCCCGGTTGCTGCGCCGCAGCACATTTTCCCGGATTCGGTGGTTTTTCCTGTCCAGCCACTGCTTTCCACGCTGTTTTCGCCGGCCAATCGACCCGTTTTCCGGCGTTTCCGGCGGGTTTCCCGGGTTGCGCCGGCGCCGTTCCGTCCGCAGCGCGGCAGCGGGCTGGCGCGGCGCCGATGACCGCTTTCCCCGTCGCGGCGAACTTGGCGGAGTTTGCACGATTACCGACCGGGGCGGCAATGGTGCCGCCGGGCGCGAACTCCTAATATGCCGACACTTTCAAGAGCGCCGGCCTATCCGGCTGAAGCGCCCCACCCTCTTCCATTTCGCGCCCGGAGACCTTTCATGAGCGACGTCCATAAGCTGGCCCCCTACAAACCGACGAACAAGGTGCGCTTCGTGACCGCCGCCTCGCTGTTCGACGGCCACGATGCCTCGATCAACATCATGCGTCGCATCCTGCAATCCACCGGCGCCGAAGTGATCCACCTCGGCCACAACCGCTCGGTGCAGGAAATCGTCAATGCCGCGCTGCAGGAAGACGTCCAGGGCATCGCCATCACCTCCTACCAGGGCGGCCACATCGAATTCTTCAAGTACATGATCGACCTGCTGCGCGAAGGCGGCGGTAGCGAGATCAAGGTCTTCGGCGGCGGCGGCGGCGTGATCGTCCCGCAGGAAATCCGCGAACTGCACGACTACGGCGTCACCCGCATCTACTCCCCGGAAGACGGCGCCCAGCTGGGCCTGCAGGGCATGATCAATGAAGTGGTGGCGCAGAGCGATTTCAGCCTGAGCGGCGAAGCCGGGCAGAACGGCGAAGCCGCCGACGCGCTGATCGCCGCGCTGCAGGGCGGCAACCGCCGCAAGCTGGCCCGCACCATCACCGCACTGGAAAACAACGCGCTGGGCAGCGACGTGAAACAGGCGCTGCTGCTGGCCGCCAGCGCCTGCAAGACCCCGACGCTGGGGATCACCGGCACCGGCGGCGCCGGCAAGTCCTCGCTGACCGATGAACTGGTGCGCCGTTTCCGGCTGGACCAGGGCGACAGCCTGAAGGTCGGCATCATCTCCATCGACCCTTCGCGCAAGCGCACCGGCGGCGCGCTGCTGGGCGACCGCATCCGGATGAACGCCATCGAGCATCCGCACATTTACATGCGCTCCCTCGCCACCCGCGACACCGGCAGCGAGATTTCCGCTGCGCTGCCGGAAGTCATCGCCGCCTGCAAGCTTTCCGGTTTTGACCTGATCATCGTCGAGACCTCCGGCATCGGCCAGGGCGACGCGGCCATCGTGCCCCACGTCGATCTGTCGCTGTATGTGATGACCCCCGAATTCGGCGCCGCATCACAGCTGGAAAAGATCGACATGCTCGACTTTGCCGATTTCGTCGCGATCAACAAGTTCGACCGCAAGGGCGCCGAAGACGCGCTGCGCGATGTGCGCAAGCAGTACCAGCGCAACCGGGAACTCTTCAGCCAGAGCCCGGACGACATGCCGGTGTTCGGCACCATGGCCGCCCGCTTCAACGACGACGGCGTCACCGGCCTCTATCAGGCGCTGACCCCGCGGCTGGTGGAGCTGGGCCTGAAGCTGCAACCGGGCCGGCTGCCGGTGGTCGGCGTCAAGCAATCCTCCGGCTCCCGCGCCATCGTCCCCACCGCCCGCGTCCGTTATCTGGCGGAAATCGCCGACTCGGTCCGCGGCTACCACGCCCACACCGACAAGCAGGTCGGCCTCGCCCGCGAGCGCCAGGCGCTGCGCCTGTCCAAGGGCATCTTCACCGGCTGCGGCAAGCCGGCGGCGGATTTTGACGCGCTGATCGCCTGGAAGGACGGCGAAATCGATCCCAAGGCCAAGAAGCTGCTCGACATGTGGCCGGACACCGTCAAGGCCTACTCCGGCGACGAATATGTCGTGAAGATTCGCGACAAGGAAATCCGCACCCAGCTGACCTCGCAATCCCTGTCCGGCACCAAGATTCGCAAGGTGATCCTGCCGAAGTTCGGCGACGACGGCGAAATCCTCCGCTTCCTGATGCGGGAAAACGTCCCCGGCTCCTTCCCCTACACCGCCGGCGTTTTCGCCTTCAAGCGGGAAGGCGAAGACCCGACCCGGATGTTCGCCGGCGAAGGCGATGCCTTCCGCACCAACCGCCGCTTCAAGAAGGTTTCCGAAGGCATGCCGGCCAAGCGCCTGTCCACCGCCTTCGACTCGGTCACGCTGTACGGCTGCGACCCGGACGAGCGCCCGGACATCTACGGCAAGATCGGCAATTCCGGCGTGTCGATTGCGACGCTGGACGACATGAAGGTGCTTTACGACGGCTTCGACCTGGTCAACCCGACCACCTCGGTGTCGATGACCATCAACGGCCCGGCGCCGATCATCCTCGCCTGTTTCTTCAACACCGCCATCGACCAGCAGATGGCCAAGTTCCAGCAGGAAAACGGCCGCCAGCCGACCGAGGACGAAGCCGAAAAGATTCGCGAATGGGTGTTCAAGACCGTCCGCGGCACCGTCCAGGCCGACATCCTGAAGGAAGACCAGGGCCAGAACACCTGCATCTTCTCGACCGAATTCGCGCTGAAGATGATGGGCGACATCCAGGAATTCTTTGTCCATAACCAGGTGCAGAATTTCTACTCGGTGTCGATCTCCGGCTATCACATCGCCGAAGCCGGCGCCAACCCGATCTCCCAGCTCGCCTTCACGCTGGCCAACGGCTTCACCTACGTCGAGTCCTACCTCGCCCGCGGCATGCATATCGACGATTTCGCGCCCAACCTGTCGTTCTTCTTCTCCAACGGCATGGACCCGGAATACTCGGTGATCGGCCGCGTCGCCCGCCGCATCTGGGCCGTGGCGATGAAGAACAAGTACGGCGCCAACGAGCGCAGCCAGAAGCTGAAGTACCACATCCAGACTTCCGGCCGCAGCCTGCACGCCCAGGAAATGGACTTCAACGACATCCGCACGACGCTGCAGGCCTTGATCGCCATCTACGACAACTGCAACAGTCTGCACACCAACGCCTACGACGAAGCGATCACCACGCCGACCGAGGAAAGCGTGCGCCGGGCCATGGCGATCCAGTTGATCATCAACCGCGAGTGGGGCGTCGCCAGGAACGAAAACCCCAACCAGGGCGCTTTCGTCATCGACGAGCTGACCGATCTGGTCGAAGAAGCCGTGCTGAAGGAATTTGAAGCCATCGCCTCCCGCGGCGGCGTGCTGGGCGCCATGGAAACCGGCTACCAGCGCGGCAAGATCCAGGAGGAATCCCTCTACTACGAGCACAAGAAGCACGACGGCTCCTACCCGATCATCGGCGTGAACACCTTCCTGAACCCGAAGGGCATGGCCCAGCAGGAAATCGAACTCGCCCGCTCGACCGACGAGGAAAAGCAGTCGCAAATCCAGCGCCTGCGCGACTTCCACACCCGCAACGCCGGCAAATCCAGCGAAATGCTGGCCAAGCTGAAGCAAACCGTCATCGACAACGGCAACGTCTTCGCCGTCCTCGTCGAAGCCGTGAAGTCCTGCTCCCTCGGCCAGATCACCAGCACCCTCTACGAGGTCGGCGGCCAGTACCGCCGCAGCATGTAAGCTTTAAAACACATCCTCCAGCCAGGAGGAGAACAGCAGGCGGGGCTTCGGCCCCGCTTTTTTTTTACGGATGGTTTTCCGGGAAAGCGGGCGTCGGTCCTTTGAGGCAAGGCTGGGCGATCCGCAGGAAATCAGGCGCGCTGCATGGCCGCGGGAAATTTGTCGCGCTGATTCGCGATCACCCGATTCCGAAACCGGACGCGCTCTGCTGCAGCCTTTGAACCGGGCCTTCTGCCGCCACAAATTCCTGATGTGAAAAATTTCGCATCTTCGTGTTGCACTGCAGCAATTTTTTCGGCAGAATAAAACCTGTCTCCTCCATCTCTTTCTTCGGAAATGGATTTGCCCGCACCGCCCGGTGCGGGCTTTTTTTTGCGCGCTTTCAGGCGGGCAGGTAGAAGCGGCTGGAGAGGGCTTCGAGGCCGAGGCTGGCGAGCAGGCTGGTGAGGCGCTCGGCCTGGGCGCGGCGGGGGGTGTTGCGGTACTCGGCGATGATCAGTTCGTTCTTCAGCGAGTGTTCCCAGCCGACCAGTTCGGTGACCCGGACCTGATAACCGTGGGCTTCCAGTTGCAGGCAGCGCAGCACATTGGTCAGGTGGCTGCCGAATTCACGGGTGTGGATGCCGTGGCGCCACATTTCCGCCAGCGGGTTGGCCAGGGCGTGGCCCTTGTTTTCCCGCAGCAGCGCGGCGACTTCCGCCTGACAGCAGGGCACCAGCACCAGATGCCGGGCACGGCGGCTGAGGGCGAAGCGGATGGCGTCGTCGGTGGCGGTGTTGCAGGCGTGCAGCGCGGTGACGATGTCGATGCGTTCCGGCAGAAGCGGCGAGCTGATCGATTCGGCGACCGAGAGTTTGTGGAACTGCATGCCGCCAAAGCCGAGCCGGGCGGCGAGCGCCTGCGAGCGGCTGACCAGTTCGTCGCGGGTTTCGATCCCGATCACCGTCGAGGTCGGCGCCTTTTCCTTGAAGAACAGGTCGTAGAGGATGAAGCCGAGGTAGGACTTGCCGGCGCCGTGATCCACCAGCGTGATCTCGCCCTGGTGTTGCAGCACGTCCTGCAGCAGCGGCTCGATGAACTGGAACAGGTGATAGACCTGCTTCAGCTTGCGCCGGCTGTCCTGATTCAGCTTGCCGTCGCGGGTGAGGATGTGCAGTTCCTGCAGCAGCGGCAGCGATTGTCCGGGGCGGATGTCGTATTTTTCGGCCATGGCGGTTCTCTTGCGGGTTAGCGGACGACGAAGGTCGGCTTGTAGCCCAGGGTCTGGCGGATGCGTTCGGCGACCTTTTCCGCCGCGGCCCGGTTGGGGTAGGGCCCCAGCTGCAGCCGGTGGATGGCGCCGCCGATGTGGATCAGCATCGGTTCGCTGACCCAGTCCAGATCCCGCGCCAGATGGTTTTTCAGGTTTTCCGCGTTGTCGGCGCTGGCAAAAGCGCCGAGTTGCAGATAGACGGCATTGCCCGGCGTCGCGGCGGCGGGCGGTACGGCGGCCGGGGTGGGCGACGTACCCTGCGCGACCGGCACCGGGGCCATGGGCACCGGCACGGCGGCGGCAGGTGCAGGCGCGGCGGCAGCCAGCGGCCGGGTCGCCTGTTCCTGCTCCAGCCGGTGGGCGAGCTTGGCGATTTCGTCCTGTTCGGCCCGGCTGATCCGCACCGGCGGCGGCAGCGCAAGCCCACCGTCGCCAGCGGGCATCAGGCTTTCGACTTCGACCAGGCCGCTGCCGTTGTTGACCAGCCCCAGCTTCCAGGCGGCGGCGTAGGAAAGGTCGATGATTCGGTCCACGTGGAAGGGGCCGCGGTCGGTGACGCGGACCACGACGGCGCGGCCGTTCTGCAGGTTGGTGACCCGGACATAGGAAGGCAGCGCCAGCGTGGTGTGGGCGGCGGTCATCGCGAACATGTCGTAAGGCTCGCCGATGGAGGTTTTCTGGCCGTGGAACTTGCGGCCGTACCAGCTGGCGATGCCCCGCGCCTTGTAAGGACGCAGGCCGGTGTTGGGCACGTATTCCTTGCCCAGCACGACATAGGGCCGCATCGCCGGTTTGTGCAGCGGCTCCAGCCGCGGCTCGGCGTCGGGAATGTCGTCGAGGTTGTCCGGGATGTCGTCGCCGGGGCCGTCGTCCTTGTAGTAGCCGCCGCCTTTTTTCAGCGTGGCGGTCGGGCGCTTGCTGCCGCTGGATTTCTTGACCGCGGCCGGTGCGGCGGCGGTGGTTTCGCTGGGGACAGGCGCGGGTTCCGGCTCCGGTTCATAGGGCACGCTGCTGCAGGCGGCGAGCAGCAGCAGCGACAGCAGCCCGCCGATCCGCCCCTTCATTTCTTCACCAGCATCCGGTGGCTGTGGATCGACATCAGGATGCCGATGCCGATGAACAGCGTCACCAGCGCGGTGCCGCCGTAGCTGACGAAGGGCAGGGGCACGCCGACCACCGGCAGGATGCCGCTGACCATGCCCATGTTCACGAAGGCGTAGGTGAAGAAGATCAGCGTCACCGCGCCGGCCAGCAGCCGGGCGAACTGGGTCGAGGCGCCGGCGGCGATCATCAGGCCGCGGCCGATCAACAGCGCGTAGAGGAAGACCAGCAGGCAGTTGCCGAGCAGGCCCCATTCTTCGGAATAGACCGCGAAGATGAAGTCGGTGTGGCGCTCGGGGATGAACTCCAGGTGGGTCTGGGTGCCGTTGAGGTAGCCCTTGCCGACCGGGCCGCCGGAGCCGATGGCGATGGTGGCCTGGATGATGTGATAGCCGGCGCCGAGGGGGTCGGTGGTCGGGTCGATCAAGGTCAGGATGCGCTTGCGCTGGTAGTCGTGCAGCATCGTCCAGACGAAGGGGGCGGCCGCAGCACCGGCGGCACCCAGCCCGCCGATGACGAACCAGGGCAGGCCGGCGAGGAAGATCACGTAGAAGCCGGCGGCACCGACCAGAATGGCCGTGCCCAGGTCCGGCTGCTTGGCAATCAGCGCAAAGGGCACCAGCAGCAGCAGCGCCGCGACCATGTAGTGGCGAAAGCGCAGCGTCGCCTCGAATTTGTGGAAGTACCAGGCGAGCATCAGCGGCATCGCGATCTTCATCAGCTCCGACGGCTGGATGCGGGTGAAGCCCAGCGGCAGCCAGCGGCGGGCGCCATTGACCTTGACCCCGATCAGGAACACCAGCACCAGCAGGATCAAGCCGACCACGTAGAGGGGTACCGCAAAGCGCATCATCTTCTGCGGCGGCGTCCGCGCCACGACCCACATGCAGATCATCGCCACCGACAGATTCAGCAGCTGGCTGACCGCCCGGTTGTTGCCGTCGTAGGTCGCGGAATAGACCGTGGTGACGCCCAGCGCCATGATCATCAGCGCGATGCTGAGCAGCGGCAGGTCGATGTTGGCCACCAGCTGGTGGGCGTAATGCCGGAAAAGTTGCCGGAAATCCTTCATTCCGTCTCCAGATCAATGTCCGGTTCGGCGTCGCCGTCTTCCTTGGCAGGGCCGGGCGGCTCCTTGCCGAGCAGGTAGTAGTCGAACACCATCCGGGCAATCGGCGCCGCCGATGTCGCGCCGAAACCGCCGTTTTCCACCAGCACCGCCAGCGCGATCCTGGGTTTGTCGGCCGGGGCGAAGGCGATGAACAGCGCGTGGTCACGCAGATCCTTCTTCACGGCGCCTTCCTTGTACTGCGAACCCTTCAGCGAGAAGACCTGGGCGGTCCCGGTCTTGCCGGCGGCTTCGTAGCCGGCTCCGGCAAAGGCCTTGGCGCCGGTGCCCTCCTTATTCACGCCCAGCATCGCCTTGCGGATCGTTTCCACATGTTGCGGCTGCAACGGAATCTGCCGCAGCGGGTTGGGTTCGATCTGGCGCTGCTCGCCGCTCTTGGCGTCGGCGATGTATTTGACCAGGTGCGGCCGGTACATCACGCCGTTGTTGGCCAGCGTCGCCACCGCCTGGGCCAGCTGGATCGGGGTGTAGGCGTTGTAGCCCTGGCCGATGCCGATGGAGATCGTCTCGCCGGCGTACCACTTCTGCTGTTCCGGCTTCTTGAAGCGGCGCTTTTTCCATTCCGGCGACGGCAGCACGCCTTCCGACTCCCCGGACAGATCCACGCCGGTGCGCTGGCCGAAGCCGAACTGGGCCATGAAGCGGGCGATGTTGTCGATGCCCAGGTCGTTGGCGAGCATGTAGTAATAGGTGTCGCAGGAATGGACGATGGATTTGTACATATCCACCGAGCCATGGCCGCCCTTCTTGTCGTCGCGGAACTGGTGGTTGCCGAAGTTGAAGAAGCCGGGGTCGGAGATCGCCTGGCTGGCCGTGCGTTTGCCGTATTCCAGCGCCGCCAGCGCCATGAAGGGCTTGAAGGTCGAGCCGGGCGGGTAGGCACCGTTCAGCGCCCGGTTCACCATCGGCTTGTCCGGGGATTCGTTCAACTCGCGCCAGTTCTCCAGCGCAATGCCATCGACGAACAGGTTGGGGTCATAGGTCGGCATCGACACCATCGCCAGGATGTCGCCGTTGTTGGGATCGATGGCGACCAGCGAACCGCGGCGGTCGCCGAAGGCCCGCTCGGTGATTTCCTGCAGCTTGGCGTCGATGGTCAGCGTCAGGTTGTTGCCCTGGACCGGCGGCGTGCGTTTCAGGCTGCGCAGCGCCCGGCCACCGGCGTCGATTTCCACCTCTTCGTAGCCGGTCTGGCCGTGCAGGTCGAATTCATAACGCTGCTCGATGCCCGCCTTGCCGATGTGTTCCGAGCCTTTGTAGTTGGCGGTCTGCTCGTTGTAATCGATCCAGTCCAGGTCCTTCTCGGTGATCCGGCCGATGTAGCCGAGGATGTGCGAGCCCAGCGCGCCCATTGGATACTGGCGGAACAGCCGCGCCTTGACCTCGACACCGGGGAAACGGAAGCGGTTGGCGGCGAATCTGGCGACTTCCTCGTCACTGAGCCGGGTGCGGATCGGAATCGACGCGAAGCTTCTGGCTTCGTCCATCAGCCGCTTGAAGCGTTTGCGGTCCTTGGGCTGGATGTCGATGATCTCGGTCAGCTGAGTGATCGTTTCCTCCAGATCGGCCACCCGGGCCGGGACGATTTCCAGCGTGAACGCCGAGTAATTCCGCGCCAGCACCGTGCCGTTACGGTCGACGATGACCCCCCGGTTGGGGATGATCGGGATCAGCGAGATGCGGTTTTCCTCGGCGCGGGTCGAGTAGTAGTCGTGCTGCAGCACCTGCAGGAAAAAGAAGCGGCCGACCAGCGTGGCAAAGCACAGCAGCACGAAGACGCCGGCAAAGCCCAGCCGGAAACGGTAGCGGTCGAGTTCCGCTTCGGGATTATGAAAGTCGCCCACCCGCCGGCTCCGTCAGATCGGACGGTTGTGGTCCCGTTCCACCGGCTGGAACTGGGGCAGCAGCAAGATGAAGGTCAGCGGCGTCCATAGCATCGCCGCGACGACCGGACCGATGAAGAAACCGAGACCGGGGAATTCGCCGCCGGCAAACAGCCCGGCCAGGGCTTCGACCAGTTGCACCAGCATCAGCAGCGGAAAGACATGCATGCCCTGCTGGGTCAGCGGGAACCACAGGATGCGCCGCGCCAGATTCGAGGCGCCGTAGGCCAGCAGCACATAGGCCAGCGCGTGCTGACCGAGGACCGTGGCGTCGGCGACATCCATCAGGAGGCCGAACAGGAAGGCCCAGCCCATGCCGATCCGGCGGAACTCCCGCACGCCCCAGAAGCAGAGCACCAGCGCCAGCCAGTCCGGCACGCCGGGCCAGTGGGAGGTCGGCAGGAAATTCAGCAGCAACGCGCCGCAGAGCGAGAAAAAGATGAACCAGGGCCGGACCGGCAGCAGGATGCGAGACGAGGAAAAAGTTGGTTGCATGGCGTCAGGCCCCGCTCTTCTTGGGGACACGCTTCTTCTTCGGCCGCGGCGCACCCGGTTTGTCGCTGTCCTCGCCGGGCTGGCTGACCGCCTCGGGCGGCCGTTCCGGCAGCGCCTTGCGCGGATTGAGGATCATCACTTCGCCGAAGTTTTCCACCGCCGCCAGCGGCGCACTGAAAATGCGGGCAAAGGAATAGGCGCTATCCCGCTCGATGGCCACCACCTTCGCCACCGGGAAACCGGACAGGTAAATGCCGTCCAGCCCGGAAGTGACCAGGATGTCGCCCTCCTGGACGTCGGCGTTGGCGGGCAGGTAGCGCAGCTCCAGTTGGCCATTGCCCAGGCCGAACAGCACCGAACGCAGGCCGTTACGCACCACCTGCACCGGCACCGCCTGGTTCTTGTCGGTGATCAGCGTCACTTCCGCACTCATCGGGAACACCCGGGTGACCTGGCCGACGACGCCGGCGTTGTCGATCACCGGCTGGCCGGCGACGATGCCCTGGCCATCGCCCTTGTCCACCACCACCCGCCGGGAGAAGGGGTCGCGGGCGGAATAGAGGATCTCGGCGACCTGGCCATTGACCTTTTCCCGCTCCTTGACGCCCAGCAGCTCGCGCAAGCGGGCGTTTTCCGTTTCCAGCTGCGACAGGCGCAGCAGGTTCGGCGCCGTGGCGAGCTGGTCGTGCTTGAGCTTTTCGTTTTCGTCCTGCAGTCGCTGCATCCCGGCGAAACGCTCATGGGTGTCGGCCAGCATCACCACCGGCGTCTGCATCAGGCGTTGCGCCGGGTCGATCACCAGCATGATCGATTGCCGCATCCATTCAAGCGTGTGAAAGCGCAAGTCCGTCACAAACAGCGCGATGGACAAGGCCAGGTAAAAACTCAGAAGGGCCAGCGGAGCTGGCCCTTGCTTGAAAAATGGAGGCGGCTGGTGGTCGAGGCCGGCCATGGGACATCCTTGCTGCGAAGCGGCGAAACGACGCGGCGGCTTTTACTCGGAAGCGAAGATGGAGCCGAGCTTGTCGACCTTTTCCAGCGCCAGCCCGGAACCGCGGGCCACACAGGTCAGCGGGTCTTCGGCAACGATTACCGGCAGGCCGGTTTCTTCCATCAGCAGACGGTCAAGGTCACGCAGCAGCGCGCCGCCACCGGTCAGCACCATGCCCTTGTCGGCAATGTCGGCGCCCAGTTCCGGCGGAGTCTTTTCCAGCGCCGACTTCACCGCGGAGACGATCTGATTCAGCGGCTCGGTCAGGGCTTCCAGGACTTCGTTGGAAGAAATCGTGAACTTGCGCGGGATGCCTTCGGCCTTGTTGATGCCGGAGACTTCCATTTCCCGGACTTCAGCGCCGGGGAAGGCGGAGCCGATGGTCTTCTTGATGTTTTCGGCGGTGTTTTCGCCGATCAACATGCCGTAGTTGCGGCTGATGTAATTGATGATGGCTTCGTCGAGCTTGTCACCACCGACGCGCACGGAGCCGGCATAGACCATGCCGCCCAGGGAAATCACGCCCACTTCGGTGGTGCCGCCGCCGATATCCACGACCATGGAGCCGGTCGCTTCCGCCACCGGCAGGCCGGCGCCAATCGCCGCCGCCATGGGTTCCTCGATCAGGAAAACCTGGCTGGCACCGGCACCGATGGCCGATTCGCGGATGGCACGGCGTTCGACCTGGGTCGAGCCGGAAGGCACGCAGATGATGATGCGCGGACTCGGGCTGAACAACTTGGAGTCGTGCACCTTCTTGATGAACTGCTTGAGCATCTGCTCGGTGACGGTGAAGTCGGCGATCACGCCATCCTTCATCGGCCGGATCACGGTGATCGAGCCGGGTGCCTTGCCCAGCATCACCTTGGCTTCCAGACCCACGGCCTGAATGGTTTTCTTGGCGTTGGGGCCGCCTTCCAGGCGGATGGCCACGACGGAGGGTTCGTCCAGCACGATGCCCCGCCCACGCACATAAATGAGCGTGTTGGCGGTGCCGAGGTCGATGGCCAGATCGTTGGAAAAGTAACTGAGGAGGAAGCCGAACATCTGTCTGTCTCCGCTGGGGATGCGGTAGAGAAAACTTTTATGATAC
>JBEBBF010000424.1:0-5322 GCA_041158545.1 Pseudomonadota bacterium
CCGAGGAACTGGCCATGCAATTGCTGGAGCGGGTGCGCATTCCCGACCAGGCCAAGAAATTCCCCGGCCAGTTGTCGGGCGGTCAGCAGCAGCGCGTCGCCATCGCCCGCGCTTTGGCCATGAAGCCGTCGATCATGCTGTTCGACGAGCCGACCTCGGCGCTGGACCCGGAAATGATCAACGAGGTGCTGGACGTCATGGTCGAACTCGCCGGCGAGGGCATGACCATGATCTGCGTCACCCACGAAATGGGCTTCGCCCGCCGCGTCGCCCACCGGGTGGTGTTCATGGACCAGGGCCGGATCATCGAAGACGAACCCACCGAAACCTTCTTCTCGACCCCACGCTCGGAACGCGCCCGCCAATTCCTGTCGCGGGTGCTGCAGCACTGAGGCCGGGCAAAGCGCCGCGGGCGGCGGCGGGCCGGACTGGGGCTGCCGCGAGCCGCAATTCGCCACGCCGGACGTGACGGCATCGCCCGCCCGCCGAAGCGGCGGCCTAGCCCAGGCGCATCGCCCGTCAAACCCCGTTGCATAACCGAATGCAATATCTGGTAAAACGCGGCGTCCGCGTTACCCCGCCATTCGGAAAACCTCGCCATGCGCCTGCCACCCCGGCTTCTATCCCACCTTCGCCCCGCCACACTGCTGGCTGCCACCACGCTGCTGCTCGCCGGCTGCGCCAGCTCCACCTCGCCGCAGGACGCCCGCCCCTACACGTTGAGCGGCCAGGGCAAGCCGGTGGTGGTGCTGCAATCCGGGCTGGGCGACGACCGCCACAGCTGGCAGAGCCTGGTGCCGACGCTGGCGCAGCACTACACGGTCTTCGCCTACGACCGGCCGGGCAGCGGCGCCCAGCCCCTCCCCGACGGCCCGCGTGACCCCTGCACGATTGCCAGCGAACTGCGGGCGACGCTGCGGGAAGCGGGCCTGACGCCACCCTATCTGCTGGTCGGCCACTCCCTCGGCGGGCTTTACCAGTACACCTACGCCAGCCTGTTCCCCCAGGATGTCGCCGGCTTCGTGCTGGTCGATCCCACCCATCCGCGCAACTGGGCGGCAATCCAGCAGCAACTGCCCGGCACCGCCGCGCTGCTGAAGACGCTGAAAACCGTCGCCTTCTCCAGCGCCGAACGCCGGGAATTCGACGCCCAGGGCAGCTGTCTCGACCGCCCGGAATTCGCCCGACCGCCGGGCGTGCCCGGCCGGGTGCTGATCGCCGGCCAGCTGCGCGCCGCCGACCCGGAGGAATACCAGGCCCTGCGCCTGAATCTGGCGCGGGAATGGCCCAGGCTCGCCGGCATCCCCGCCGTGGAAATGATCTGGGACTCCGCCCACTACATCCACCGCGAACGCCCCGACGCGGTGATTCGCGCCATCCGCCAACTCGCCTCGCCCGGACAATGCGACGCAGCCTGCGGCGCCACCACCCAGCGCCTCGACAGCGTCAGCCTCGGCGACCACCCGCCGTTCGACATCCTCTTCGGCCAGACCCGCCGCGCCGACATCGAAGCCCGGCTCGGCGCCCCCCGCCGCACCCAGGCCGTCCCCGACCAGGCCGGCGCCGAAGTCCGCGCCTACCACCGCAAACCCGACAAAGCCCACCCGGTCATCAGCCTGATCCCGGTCCTCGGCGACCTGGTGGACGCCGTGCAAGTCGTCAACGACCTCCAGGACTGGCCCGAACTCGTCGTCGAATACACCCCCACCGGCCTCGTCCGCTACGCCGGGTTGAGGAAGGTGCAGTGAAGATGGGCGGAAACGCCCGATTCAGCGCCCGCTCTGGTATGCCGAGCCCGCGTGGGCTCCACTCAAAACGGCACCAGCCAGGTCTTCCGCGCCCCCAGTTCCTCGTACAGCCAGCCGGGGTCCAGATCGGCAGATCCGCCCCCCATTTCCACAATTTCCCTCCCCATCCCTTCGGCTGCCGGGCTTGAGCGGCTAAAATCGCGGACTTTCCTGCTTTTGAGCTGTTGCCATGCCTCGCAAGATTCTTGTCACTTCCGCCCTGCCTTACGCCAATGGCGCCATTCACCTCGGTCATCTGGTGGAGTACATCCAGACCGACATCTGGGTGCGTTTTCAGAAGATGCGTGGGCATGATTGCTGGTATGTCTGCGCCGACGACACCCATGGCACGCCGATCATGTTGCGGGCCGAGAAGGAAGGGATCACACCGGAGGCGCTGATTGCGCGGGTGCATCAGGAGCATTTCCGCGATTTCAGCGGTTTCCTGGTGGGTTTCGACAATTACTACAGCACCAACACCGGGGAAACCCGCTTTTTCGCCAACCAGATTTATGGCCGGCTGAAGGATGCCGGACTGATCGAAATCCGCACCATTGAACAGTATTACGACCCGGTCAAGCAGATGTTCCTGCCGGACCGCTTCATCAAGGGCGAGTGTCCGAAGTGCGGCGCGGCGGATCAATACGGTGACAACTGCGAGTCCTGCGGCGCGGCCTATACGCCGAACGACCTGAAGAATCCCTATTCCGCGGTGTCCGGCGCCAAGCCGGAGCTGCGCCACTCCGACCACCATTTCTTCAAGCTCTCCGACCCGCGTTGCCAGCAGTTCCTGCGTCAATACACCCAGGGCGAGGGCCGGCTGCAGGCCGAGGCGGCGAACAAGATGCAGGAGTGGCTGGGTTCGGACGGGGAAAACAAGCTGACCGACTGGGATATTTCCCGCGATGCGCCCTATTTCGGCTTCGAGATTCCCGATGCGCCGGGGAAGTACTTCTACGTCTGGCTGGATGCGCCGATTGGCTACATGGGCTCGTTCAAGAACCTCTGCGACCGCCAGGGGCTGAATTTCGACGAGTACTGGAAGCCGGATTCCGGCACCGAGCTGTACCACTTCATCGGCAAGGACATCCTGTACTTCCACGCGCTGTTCTGGCCGGCGGAACTGGCGCATGCCGGCTATCGCACGCCGACCAAGATTTTTGCCCACGGCTTCCTGACCGTCGATGGCGCCAAGATGTCCAAGTCCCGCGGCACCTTCATCACCGCCGAAAGCTACCTGCAGCAGGGGCTGAACCCGGAATGGCTACGCTATTACTTCGCTGCCAAGCTGGCGGCGACCACCGAGGATCTGGACCTGAACCTCGACGACTTCGTCGCCCGGGTCAATAGCGACCTGGTCGGCAAGTTCGTGAATATCGCCAGCCGCTCCGCCGGCTTCATCAGCAAGCGCTTCAACGGCCAGCTTGCCCCGGCCAACGCCAACCTGCCGGCCATCGCCGGCATCCGCACCGCCGGCGGCCGGGTGGCCGAGTTGTACGAAGCGCGGGAATTCGGCAAGGCCGTGCGGGAAATCATGGCGCTGACCGACGCCGCCAACCAGTACGTCGATAGCGTCAAGCCCTGGGAACTGGCCAAGCAGGAAGGCCGGGAAAGCGAGCTGCACGCCGCCTGCAGCAATGCGCTGAACCTGTTCCGGCTGCTGACCGTGCTGCTGAAGCCGATCCTGCCCGCCATTGCCGCCAAGGTCGAAGCCTTCCTCAACATCGCACCGCTGACCTGGGACGACACCGACACCCTGCTGGCCGCCGGCCACGGCATCAACCCCTACAGCCATCTGATGACCCGCGTGGACACCAAGCAGATGGCCGCGCTGGTGGCAGCCAACACGCAGAGCCTGGAACCGACCAAGACCGAACAGTCGCCACAACGGCACGCCCAGCAGCAACAGGATGTGGCCAAGGCGCAGGAAGTCGCCAGCCCCTGGGAGCCGTTCTGCAGCATCGACGATTTCGGCAAGATCGACCTGCGCATCGCCCGGATCGCCAACGCGGAACATGTCCAGGGCGCCGACAAGCTGGTGCGACTGACGCTGGACCTGGGCAGCGAAACCCGCAACGTCTTCGCCGGCATCAAGTCCGCCTACGATCCGCAGCAGCTGATTGGCCGGCTGACGGTGATGGTCGCCAACCTGGCGCCGCGCAAGATGAAATTCGGCGTCTCCGAAGGCATGGTCCTCGCCGCCAGCGACCCGGAAGGCAAAACCGCCGGCCTGTTCCTGCTCTCTCCCGACAGCGGCGCCCAGCCGGGCATGCGGGTGAAGTAAGCCGCAGCGCGGCCGACGCGCCCCCCTACCGCCGCATCCGTTCAACGCCCCGCCCGCAGCCTCGCTGCCGGTGGGGCGTTGGCATTCCGGGGGACCGCCGGCAGGCTTACTCGCCCTTCCCCGCCGCAGCGGTGAGCCAGTCGGGGAGTTCCCGGTTGCCGGCGTTGTCGATGATGTACTGGCGGATCAGCTTGCGCACGACCTGAGAAGGGGTGAGGTCCTGGGTGGCGCAGATTTCCTCGAAGATTTGTTTTTTCCGGGGATCGATCAGCAGGGTCAAACGGGCGGTACGGTTTTCCATGGTCTTGAACGCTTGTGGCGACGGGCGGGATTCTACCCCAGGCACGATTAACATATTATTAACATTGACGACGAATCCGATCCCCATATAATCGCTGGCTCCTTGCCCTGGGGTGTGCCGTGATGATCGCTTTTCGTCCCAAGTTGCTCGAATGCCTGCCCGGTTACAACCGCAGCCAGTTCGGCCATGACCTCGCCTCCGGCATCACCGTCGGCGTGCTGGCGCTGCCGCTGGCGATGGCCTTTGCGATTGCCTCCGGCGCCAGCCCTTCGGCGGGCATCTGGACCGCGATCATCGCCGGCCTGATCATTTCCGCCGTGGGCGGCTCGCGGGTGCAGATCGGCGGCCCCACCGGCGCCTTCATCCCCATCGTCTACGGCATCGTCGCCGGCCTGGGCTACGCCAACCTGATGGTCGCGACCATGCTGGCCGGGCTGATGCTGGTCGGCATGGGCATGGCCCGCCTCGGCCAACTGATCCGCTTCATCCCCAAAACCGTGGTGATCGGCTTCACCAACGGCATCGCCGTCGTGATCTTCATGGCGCAGATCAAGGACTTCCTCGGGCTGCAGGTGGCGCTGCCGGCGGAATTCTTCAGCAAGACCCGGATCATGCTCGCCCACCTCAACGAGGTGGATTTCCCGACGCTGGGGCTGGCGCTGGGCTCGCTGCTGTTCCTGCTCGGCTACAACCGGCTGGCCCGCCGCTGGCCGCTGCTGCAAAAGGCGCCCGGCCCGCTGGCGGTGCTGATCGTCGGCACGCTCGTTGCCGCGCTGCTCGACCTGCCGGTGGAAACCATAGGCAGCCGCTTCAACGGCATCCCCCAGGAAATTCCGCCGCTGGCGCTGCCCTCGCTGCAACTGGAAAACCTGGGCAAGCTGCTGGCGCCGGCGCTGACCATCGCGCTGCTGGGGGCGATTGAATCCCTGCTGTCGGCGCGGGTCGCCGAC
>JBEBBF010000425.1:0-4225 GCA_041158545.1 Pseudomonadota bacterium
AGGCGATTGCCGTCGATTCCCGCAAGGTGTTGCGCAATACCTACATGCTGCTGGCGATGACCCTGAGCTTCAGCGCGCTGACCGCGGGCGTGGCGCTGATGTTCAAGCTGCCGCATCCCGGCATTCTGATCACGCTGATCGGCTACTTCGGTCTGCTGTTTGCCGTGACCAAGTTCCGCGATAGCGGCGTCGGCGTCGCGCTGGTGTTCGCGCTGACCGGCTTCATGGGTTACACCCTGGGCCCGATCATCGGCCACTATCTGTCCCTGCCCAACGGCAGCCAGATCGTGATGTCGGCGATGGGCGGTACCGCCGCGGTGTTCCTCAGCCTGTCCGCGATTGCGCTGACCTCCAAGCGGGACTTCACCTTCCTCGGCAACTTCCTGGCCGTCGGCATGATCGTGCTGTTCCTTGCCGGTCTGGGCGCGATCTTCTTCCAGATGCCGGCGCTGTCCCTGGCCGTGTCCGCCGGTTTCGTGCTGCTGATGTCAGGGATGATCCTGTTCGAGACCCAGAACATCATCCGGGGCGGTGAAACCAACTACGTGATGGCGACCGTTTCCCTGTACGTCACCATCTACAACCTCTTCACCAGCCTGCTGCAACTGCTGGGCGTGCTGGGCAGCGACGACTGATCCGGTGCATCATCGAGGCGGCAGACTCCGGTCTGCCGCCTTTTTCATTTGAGGAATGGAAACATGGAACAGCTGGAGTCCGGTGCCGAAACGGGGGCGACCGCGGTGGCGGCGGCATCCCGCGGGCGCCGGCTCTGGCGCTGGCTGCGCATCGTGCTGCTGGCCGGGGCCGGGCTGATCGTGCTGTTCGGGGTGTTTGCCGCCTACCAGCAGCCGGACCTGCTGCTGGACTGGCTGAGCCTGCGCTACTGCGGCTGAGCGGGGCTGGCTTTCGCCTTGCCCCTGACTTCACCGAGTTCCGGGGTCGCTCCCCGGACGCCGCCACCCGCATTCACATTGCCGGGCGTAACCGCCGGCAGGCTCACAAACCCTGCGAGGGCTCCGGCGGGGTTTCCTTGTCCAGACCCAGCTTGTTCTTCAGCGCATCCAGGCTGAGGTGCAGCAGGTCGGCGATGTCCTTGTAGTCGTCGGGTAGCGCCGCATCCTGCCAGCTGGTGGCGGAATGGCGGGCCAGCTTGACCGCCAGGCTGACATTGCGGACCCGCGGATGACCATCTTTCGAGTCATCGATCAAATCCACCAGCAGTTCCGGCAGATGCCAGATGTGGCACAGGCCCAGCTGGATGTCCTGCAGCCGCACGCCGAGGATGCGCTCCTGGGCGACGGCGCTGCGCAGATTCGCATCCGCCTGCTGCAAGCCGCGGATGTCCAGCGCCAGATGCGGCGCCAGGCACCACAGCAGCACTTCCGCCAGATCGTGCAGCACCGCGGCGACGGTGACTTCCTCGACATTGACGTCATGCCGCCAGATGCCCCACTCGTGGGCATAGCGGGCGGCACGCTGGGAACGCCGGATCACGTTGAGCGCCCCCAGCAAGGCCTGGGAATTCTCGTCCTTCAGCATGTCCTCGATGGTCACCAGCTTGTCGAAGTGGGCGAAGAAGGGTTCGATCCCCAGCATCATCACCGCGCTGGCGATGGTGGTGATGTCGTGGCTCAGGCGGCGGCTGCGGAAAGGCTGGATATAGGCCAGCACCTTCACGACCATCAGCGGGTCGTGCAGCACGATGCGGGTGATGTCGCGGCCGGAAACGTGCTGGATGTTGGCGCGCGCCTCCTCCAGCTGGCGTTTGGTGTGGCGCAGCACCGGTAATTCGCTGTTGCTGAAGAACTGCACCCAGGATTCGAGATCCTGCATGGGATGTTTGAGCATCTTCTCTCCTGACTTCAAAGGTCCAGGCCAAGGTGTTGTTTTATAAGAGGACTGGAATCCCGAACAATGGAGAGCGATGGTAAGCGCAGCCTCGGTCGAGCGGCAAGGATTTTCGCCGTGCCATAATCGCCCCCTTTATTGATTGCCGGATTGCGCCATGAAATATGCCATTGTTCCCGTGACTCCCTTCGAGCAGAACTGCACGCTGCTATGGTGCGAAAAGACACAGCAGGCGGCGGTGGTCGATCCGGGCGGTGACCTGCCGCGCATCCGTCAGGCCGTCGAACAGCGCGGGCTCAAGCTGGTGAAGATCCTGATCACCCACGGCCACATCGACCACGCCGGCGGCGCCGCCGAACTGGCGCAGCAACTCGACCTTCCCATCGAAGGCCCGCAGCAGGACGACAAGTTCTGGATCGACGGCATGCCGCAGCAAAGCCGCAGCTTCGGCTTCCCGCTGGCGCAAAGCTTCACGCCGCAACGCTGGCTGCAGGATGGCGATCAGGTCAGCTTCGGCGAAGTGACGCTGGACGTGCTGCATTGCCCCGGCCACACCCCCGGCCATGTGGTGTTCCTCCACCGGGACAGCCAGCTGGCTGTGGTCGGCGACGTGATCTTCCAGGGCTCCATCGGCCGCACCGACTTCCCCCGCGGCGACTTCGACACCCTGATCCGCTCGATCAAGGAAAAGCTGTTCACGCTGGGCGACGACGTCGAATTCATCCCCGGCCACGGCCCGATGTCCACCATGGGCGATGAAATTCGCCATAACCCCTTCTGCGGTGGCCGCTACCGATAATTTATGCGCCCCGCCCGACCCGGCGGGGCGGCCGCTGATCAGCTACCAACTGCTGATCGAAGTCGCCCGGCCCCTGCGCCTGCAGGTCGGGCGTTTCGGCTGTTTCGAGTTTCCCGCCGGGCTGTATTGCTACACCGGCAGTGCGAAACGCAATCTGCTGGCGCGGGTGCGCCGGCATCTGGCGACGGAAAAGCGTCTGCGCTGGCACATCGATTATTTGCTGACCGCACCCGGCGTCCGGGTGTTGCGGGCGACCTGCCTGGCCGATGCCGAGTGCGCCCTGAATCAGGCGGTGGTCGGGACGATTCCGGTGCCGGGCTTTGGCGCCAGCGACTGCCGCCAGCATTGCGGCAGTCACCTGAAGCGGGTCGGCGATCTGGCCTGAGCCGCTGGCCGCGGTTTGGCCGCTGCGGTTTTCCCCGCCGAAACGCCGGTTAATCGACGAGGTTGATCTGGCTGACCCAGTCCAGCGCCTGCAACTGCATCTCCAGCCAGGCGCTGCCGTCGAGACCCAGGCTTTCCAATAGCGCGGCGGCGCCGGTGAAATCCAGGTGTTCCATCGCTTCTGCAGCCGCCAGCAGCGGCCCCAGCCGGCCTTCCCGTTGCAGCAGCGCTTCGCTGACCGGCGGCTCCAGCGGCAGCTGCTCGAGAATTTGCGCCATCGACAGGTTCAGCAGCACGTCGAGCAGGGAAAAAATCCCGGTCATCGAGGCTTCGTCGCACAGCGCGGGCGTGGCGTCCGGCAGCCGGGCGGCAGCCAGTTCCAGCAGCTTGCCGCGCAGCGCCGCCTGCAACAGCAGCGGATTGGCCTGATTGCTGTTGTTGGGGTTGGCGTAGATCAGCAGTTGCAGCCAGCGTTGCAGCTGGCGGCGGCCGAGCAGGGTGATCGCCTGGCCGAAATTGCTGATCTTGCCGCGGGCGCCGACCCCGGCGGAATTCACCAGTCGCATCAGGCTGTAGGAGAGCTTGGGCTCGTGACGGAAGACTTCCTCGATCACCCGGGTGTCCGCGTCCTGGGCCACCAGACTCAGCAGCTTCAGCAGCCGCATCCGGGTCAGGTCCGGCTTGTCGCTGGCGTTGCCGTGGGTCAGCAGATAAACGGTGTCGAGCAGCGGGCACTGGTTGCGGCAGCCCCACTGGAAATCGGTGCGGGTCTGGACGTTGTGCAGCAGCAGCGGCGCCGTCTGGCGCAGCCGCAGCAGTTGGCGGATCGGCAACGCCCGCGCCGCGGTGGCATCCAGGCTGTAGAAATCCGCAGCCGGCGGCGGCTCCAGCGCCGCGACCCGGCCATCGATTTCCAGGCCGAGCGGGAAGCCGGCTTTCTGCCATTCGGCCAGCAGGGCCGGCCAGTTGCTCAGGTCTTGCGGCGGCGGGGTCAGCAGCACCGGGGCCGGCGTGGACATCCGCGCCATGCCCTGGCCGGCGCCCAGCGGCAGCAGCCAGCGCAGCCCGTTCCCCAGCTTGCGGCTCAGCGGGTGCTGTTGCCATTGTTGCCACAGTGCGGCGGCCGCTGTCTCGTCGTCGCCCCAAAGGCGCAGTTGCAGCGCGGCCCAGTTTTCCGCGGGATCGACCAGGGGC
>JBEBBF010000426.1:0-9044 GCA_041158545.1 Pseudomonadota bacterium
AAGCTGATCCGGTAGTCGCCGGGCTGGAGGGCCAGGGCTTCGGCCAGCAGGCGGCCGGTCTTGTGGCATTCGCAGAAATAGGGGTCACCCCGGTCCAGGCAAAAACGAGGCAGGCCGTGGAAGCTGAAGACCAGCTGGTAGCCGCTTTCCGGGCGGGGATGCTGTTGCCAGTGGCGGCGGACGCTGGCGGCGAGGGCGGCGATGTAGCCGGGGTGGTCGGCGTAACTGCGCACGCTGCGCCATTCCGGTTGCCGTCTTTGCCGGAGCAGCCAGTGGCAGGCTTCGTCCATGGCCGTGGCGGTGGTGGCCGCGGCGTATTGCGGGTAGAGCGGCAGCAGCAGGATGCGGGTGACGTTGTCCGCCTTCAGCTGGTCCAGCACCCGGGGAATCGAGGGTTCGCCGTAGCGCATCGCCCAGGCGACATCGACCTCTTCGCCCTGTTCCTTCAGGGCTTCGCCCAGCAGCGCTGCCTGGGCTTCGGTGTGGACCTTCAGCGGCGAACCGCCTTCCGACCAGACGCTGGCGTATTTGCGGGCGGATTTGGCCGGGCGGGTGTTGAGGATGATGCCGTTGAGCAGCGGCCACCACAGCAGCCGGGGCAGCTCGACCACCCGCGGGTCGGACAGGAATTGCTTGAGGTAGCGGCGCAGCGCGACGGTTTCGGGCGCGGCGGGCGTGCCCAGGTTGACGAGCAGGATGGCGGTCCGGGCCGGCGTGCCGTGTTGCCAGGCCGGCTCCGTTGCAAAGCGGGGCATGGGGGAATTCCTTGTTGAATTAGTTGTGGGCTTGCAGCGTCAGCGCGCTGGAGAGCAGCTTGGCGGTGACATCGACGATGGGAATCACCCGTTCGTAGGCCATCCGCGTCGGGCCGATGACCCCGATCGAGCCGACGACCTGACCATCGACTTCGTAGGACGAGGTGACGACGCTGCATTCGTCCAGCGTCGCGATGCCCGATTCGCCGCCGATGAAGATTTGCACCCCATCGGCGCGGTGCGAGAGGTCGAGCAGCCGCATCAGCGTGGTTTTTTGTTCGAACAGGTCAAACAGCTGACGCAGCCGCTGCATGTTGGACGACAGTTCCTCGACATCGAGCAGGTTGCGCTCGCCGGTGAGCACGTAGTTTTCCGCCTGGCTGGCGCCCAGGGCTTCGTCGGTGGCGTTCAATGCGGCGGTCAGCAGCGGCCGCATGTCTTCGCGCAGCCGCTCCAGTTCCTGATTGACCCGCAGGCGGATCTGTTCGAAATCGAACCCGGCGAAGTTCTGGTTGAGGTAGTTGGCGGTTTGTACCAGTTCCGCCGGGGTGTAGGGCTGTTCGGTCAGCAGCACCCGGTTCTGGACCTCGCCATGGGTGCTGACGATGATCAGCAGGATGCGCTTCGGCGACAGGCTGAGGAATTCGATCTGGCGAATCTTCGGCGGCGCCAGCCGGGGAGCGAGCACGACGCCGGCGAAATGGGTCAGATTGGAGAGCAACTGCGAGGCGCTGGAGATCAGCTGTTGCGGCTGCGGCGACAGCAGCGCGCCTTCAATCCGCTCCCGCTGCGGCCGCTCCAGCGGGCTGACGGTCAGCAGGCTATCGACAAAGAAGCGGTAGCCCAGCGGCGTCGGGATGCGCCCGGAGGAGGTGTGGGGGCTGGTGACGAATCCCGCTTCTTCCAGGTCCGCCATCACATTGCGGATCGTGGCCGGCGACAGCTCCAGGCCGCTGACCCGGGAAAGGGAGCGGGAGCCTACCGGCTGGCCATCGGAGATGTATCTCTCCACCAGGGTTTTCAACAGGATGCGGGAGCGTTGGTCGAGCATGGCGCAGGATTCTGGCAAAAAAAGAGGGGCAGGAACAGTGTGCCCCGCGGACTTTGTTGCCGTCGGCCGGGGAGCGGCTGGGGATAGGCTGTGATTGTTTCGACGAGGAAGGGTCACGGCCGGGGCCTTGCGATTCGGGTTCGTGGCGGGCCGGGTCCGGTTTTGTTCCGGTACAGAGGTTGTTGACCCGGCGCCGGGTGTGCATAATTCCGGCCATGACTGCCTTTTCCTCCCACCGGCTGCCGCGCACCATCGCGCTGATCGGCAAATACCAGAGCCGGGAAATTTCCGAATCCATTTTCCAGCTGGCGCAATACCTGCACGAACGGGGTGTGGTGGTGTTCATCGAACGGGAGACGTCGGTCAACATCGGCCAGACCTACGATCTGACCCGCTGGGTGGCCTGCGGTTTCAACGACATCGGCGCCCATGCCGATCTGGCCATCGTGATCGGCGGTGACGGCACGATGCTCAACGCCGCCCGCCGCCTGGCCCGCTACGGGGTGCCGCTGGTCGGGGTCAATCAGGGGCGGCTGGGTTTCATGACCGACATCGCCCGCAGCGACATGCTGACCTGCATGGACGATCTGCTCGATGGGCGTTTCCTGCCGGAAAACCGGATGCTGCTGGATGCGGAAGTGGTCCGGGATGGTCGGGAAGTGGCCTCGAATCTGGCGCTGAACGACATCGTGGTGGATAAGGGGGCCATCGGTCGGATGATCGAATTCGAGTTGTTCATCGACGGCGAATTCATCTACAACCTGCGTTCCGACGGCCTGATTGCCTCGACGCCCACCGGCTCGACCGCCTATTCCCTCTCCGCCGACGGCCCCATCCTGCACCCGACGCTGACCGGGGTTTCGCTGGTGCCGCTGTGTCCGCACGCGCTGACCAATCGGCCGGTGGTGGTGCCCGACAAGGTGGAAATCGAGTTGCGCATCATCCATGCCGACGATCCGCGGGTGCACTTCGATGGCCAGGTCACGCTGAATCTGCAAAAGGATGACTGCATCCGCCTGCGCCGTTCCGATTACACCATCTGTTTTCTTCACCCGCCCGGATACAGCTATTTCGCCATGTTGCGGCAGAAGCTGCACTGGAGCGAACGACCACGAGGTGATTGATGCTGTTGCACCTTGCCATCCGGGACTTCGTCATCGTCGACCGGCTGGAACTGGAGTTTGACCGGGGATTCGCGGCGCTGACGGGGGAAACCGGCGCCGGCAAATCCATCCTGATCGATGCGCTGGCGCTGACCCTGGGGGAGCGGGCTGACGCGGGCATGGTCCGCGCCGGCTGTGCCAGGGCCGAGGTGACGGCGGGTTTCGATGTCGCCGGCCGGCCCGAAATCGCCGCCTTTCTCGCTGCAAATGACCTCGAAGCCGCAGAGGAATTGCTGCTGCGGCGGGTGGTGGACGCCAATGGGCGTTCCCGCGGCTACATCAATGGCTCGGCCGCCACGGCCCAGCAATTGCGGGAAATCGGCGAGAACCTGATCGACATCCATGGCCAGCATGCCCACCAGTCCCTGTTGCGGGGCGATGCCCAGCGTCAGCTGCTTGACGCCCACGCCGGGGTACAGCCGCTGGTGCGGGAAGTGGGGCAACTGTTCCGGCAATGGCGCGAGGCGCAATCGGCGCTGGATGCCGCTGCGGCCGGCAGCGAAGCGCTGGCCCGGGAACGGGAACAACTGAGCTGGCAGGTCGGCGAACTGGACGCCCTCGCTTTCACCAGCGAGGAATGGAGCGAGCTGGAAACTGAACACCGGCGTCTGGCCCACGCCGCCAGCCTGATCGAAGGCGCACAGTTTGCGCTGGCGACGCTGGCCGATGGCGACGAAGCCTGCGAACCGCGGATCGACGGGGTGCTGTCCCGTCTGGCGGAACTGGCGGAATACGATCCGGCGCTGGCCGATGTGGCGCAGCTGGTCGAATCAGCCCAGGCGGAACTGGTGGAGGCCGGCTCGCAGCTGCGGCGTTACGTCGATCGGGTCGACCTCGATCCGGCCCGGCTGCAGGAGGTCGAACGGCGGCTGGAAGCGGTGATGGCCTGTGCCCGGAAATACCGGGTCAATCCGGAAGCGTTGCCGGGCTTGCATGCGGAATGGCGGCAGCGGCTGCAGGGGCTGATCGACAGTGGCGACCTGGACAAGCTCCGGGAGCGCAGCGAACAAGCCCAGCGGGCTTTCGTTGCGCGGGCCACCGTGCTGAGTGCGGCCCGCAAGCAGACTGCGGCGGAATTGGGCGCCGCGGTTTCGGCGCTGATGCAGCAGTTGGCGCTGGGGCGCGGCCGTTTTGAAATTGCCCTGGTTCCCCTGGAATCGGGCGCGGTGCATGGCCTGGAAAATGTCGAGTTCCGCGTCGCCGGCCTCGCCAATGACGAGGCCCGGCCGCTGGCCAAGGTGGTTTCCGGTGGGGAGTTGTCCCGGATCAGCCTGGCGATTCAGGTGGTGACGTCCCGCTCGGCCAGTGTGCCGACGCTGATCTTCGACGAAGTCGATGTCGGTATCGGCGGCGGCGTTGCGGAGATTGTCGGCCGGCTGCTGCATGAGCTGGGCGGCGAGCGCCAGGTGCTGTGTGTGACCCACCTGCCGCAGGTTGCCGCAAGAGCCGACTGGCAATGGCAGGTCAGCAAATCCCTGCGCGACAGCGGCGTAATCAGCCGGATCCAGTTGCTCGACGCAGAGGGAAGAATCGCGGAAATCGCCCGGATGCTGGGCGGTGTCGATATTACCGAGATTACACGCAGCCACGCCCGCGAACTGCTTGGCATATCCTGATTGCATCTTGTTGAGTTGTAAGGCCTTTTGCGAGTTTTGACGAGGATCAAAACCTGTTGGCAAATTGCTGGGCAGCGGCTATATTCAGGCCCGAATTTCGGTAACTGAATAAAACTGATACTTTTCCTGGCGGTTTTGCCTGGGTTTTGTCCCCATGTCCGCGCTGTTTCTGGCCTCCTCGTTGAATTCTCGCAGCCTGTTTCCGTCGGCCTGGCGGCAGCAGTCCGCATCTGCGACTGGCGGCAGCAAGACCTCCAGCGAAACCGGCGCGACGTCCGACCTGAGCGATGCGCAGCAGCGGGAAGTGACCGCGCTCCAGCAAACGGACCGCCGGGTCCGTCAGCACGAACAGATGCACATGGCGGTGGGGGCAGGGCTGGTCGTGTCCGGGCCGACCTATTCCTTCAAGACCGGTCCGGATGGCCGCCGTTACGCAGTGGCCGGCGAGGTCAGCATCGATACCAGCAAGGGCCGAACTCCGGAAGAAACGCTGGTCAAGGCCACGACCGTTCGGGCAGCGGCCTTGGCGCCTCCTGATCCATCGGCGCAGGACCGGCGCGCTGCCGCCATGGCGGAGCGCATGGCGGCCGAAGCCAGGCTGGAGCTGGCAACCCGGCAATCCGGAACCGGGGACGCAGAGACCCAGCCCGAAGCCATTCGCTTTTATCGCAGCATGAGCGCTGGCGGGACGGGTGGCGATGGCCAGCGCGTCAGCGCGTTTGCTTGAGCGCGGGCAATTTCCATAATTTGTTGTCCCGAGTCGGTACAAGGGTTTGCCTTGCGCGGGCGGTTGTCGTGCCGCCTGATCCAGCAGCCTGCGACGAAACTTTCCTGGTAATCGTTACAGCCAGGGTTGCAGCAGGGTCAGTGCGCCGGTCAGGACGAAGACCGCTGCCGCGGCCATCCGGGTCAGTTTCAGCGGCAGGCGGTCCGCCAGCTTTTGCCCGAACAGCACCGCCGGCACATTGGCCAGCATCATGCCCAGCGTGGTGCCGGCGATGACCCAAGAGAGATCATCAAAGCGCGCCGCCAGCGTGATCGTCGCAAATTGGGTTTTATCGCCCATCTCGGCGAGAAAAAAGGCAATCAACGTCGTCAGGAAAGCGCCGTGGCGACCGGTTTCCGGCTGATCATCCAGTTCGTCCGGTTGCAGCGTCCAGATTCCGAAAGCAATGAACAGCACCCCTACGCCCCAGCGCAGGCTGTCCGGGCTGATCAGTGAGGCCAGCCAGTTGCCTGCCCAGGCGGCGAGCGCGTGGTTGGCCAGCGTGGCGACCAGGATGCCGGCGATGATGGTGCCGGGACGGCGCAGCCGGGCGGCCAGGACAAAGGACAAAAGCTGGGTCTTGTCGCCGATTTCGGCGAGGGCCACCAACGCGGTGGCCGTCAGGAAAGCTTCCATGTTTTAACCGGCAGTGGCGTTGCGCCGGCCTTCCTGGCGGTTGGGGCAGTCCGGGCGACTGCAGTTAACATAGAGGTAGAGCGCGTGTCCCTGAATCTGGAAGCCACGGGATTCGGCGATTTCGTTCTGGCGGCGCTCGATTTCCGGGTCGTAAAACTCCTCGACGCGACCGCAATCCATGCAGACCAGGTGATCGTGGTGGTTGCCGCGATTGATTTCAAAAACCGCCTTGCCGGATTCGAAATAGTGTCTTTCGAGCAGGCCAGCCTGTTCAAACTGGGTCAACACCCGATAGACGGTGGCCAGCCCGATGTCCATGTTTTCGCTGAGCAAACGCCGGTAAACGTCTTCGGCGGTCATGTGCTGCATGGTGCCGGTTTCGAAAATTTCCAGGATTTTCAAGCGGGGAAAGGTGGCTTTGAGACCGATGCTTTTCAGGCTTTGCGCGTCGCTCATGGAAAATTTGTGTCCGGGCAGAAAGGTTGCGGCAAAAGGCCGGCGGCTGAATTCGGTTATGATATACCGCCCCGGACCCGTTTAAAAACCTTTCGTTTTCTCTCGCATGCCTTCCTTTCGCCTGATTTTTTCGTTTTTTTCTGCGTTTTTCCTGCTTGCCTGCTCATCCGTTCCGAAGATTGTCACCGAGTACAAGATCGATGTGCAGCAGGGCAATGTGGTCAGCCATGAGATGGTGGCGCAACTGCGGCCGGGGCAGACCCGCGATCAGGTCCGCTTCATTCTTGGCACGCCCTTGCTGGCCGACGTTTTTCACAAGGAGCGCTGGGACTATGTTTACCGCTTTGAAAACGGTCTAAATGGCGCAGTGACCAGCCGGCAATTTTCGGTTTATTTCGACCAGGACGGGCGTCTGTTCCGGGTTGGTGGCGATGTGGTGGCGGCAACCGAGGCCGAACTGAGCAAGCCGGCCTCCCGGAGTCGTCAGGTGGATCTGGGAACCGCACCTGAAAATGCGACCCTGCCGCCGGTCGAGGAAAAAGGCTTCTTCAGCAAGATGATGGAAAAGATAGGACTGTGACTATGAGCGGATTGCGTATTGGTATCGTCGGCGCTTCGGGCCGGATGGGGCGGATGCTGATTGAAGCCACGCTTAAGGATGGCGAAGCCACATTGGCCGGCGCGTTCGATCTTCCCGGTAGCACGGCTCTGGGCAAGGACGCGGGCGAGCTGGTCGGCCTTCACGCTGGCGTGCCGGTCACTTCCGATCTGGCCAAGGGGCTGGAACAGTGCGACTGCCTGATCGACTTCACCCGCCCGGTCGGTACCCTGCAGCATCTGGCCCTGTGCCGGGAAAAGAAGGTGGCGATGGTGATCGGGACCACCGGTTTCGAAGCCGAAGGCAAGGAGGCGATCAAGGCGGCGGCGGCGGATATTCCCGTCGTGTTCGCGCCGAACATGGCTGTGGGCGTCAATCTGGTGTTCAAGCTGCTGGATACCGCATCGCGCATCCTCAGTCAGGGCTACGACATCGAGATCGTCGAAGCCCACCACCGGATGAAGGTGGATGCCCCCTCCGGAACCGCGTTGCGGATGGGCGAAGTCGTGGCCGAAGCCCTGGGCCGGAGCCTGAAAGAGTGCGCCATCTACGGTCGGGAAGGCGTCACTGGCGAACGGGACCCTTCGACCATCGGTTTTGCCACGGTGCGGGGCGGCGACATCGTCGGCGACCACACCGTGATGTATTGCGGCATCGGCGAGCGGGTGGAAATCAGCCACAAGGCCGGTAGCCGGATGCCTTACGCGCTGGGTAGCCTGCGCGCCGCCCGTTTCCTGGTTGGCAAGGAAAACGGCCTGTTCGACATGCAGGACGTGCTGGGGCTGAAATGAACTCCCAGTTGTTGCTGCGGCAACTGCGCGACTGCCTAGGCTGTGATAGCGAGTGGGCCTTGCGTCAACAACTGGATGGCCTGGGTAATGCCTCCTTGGTCGCTGGGCTGGGCAAGCTGCTGCAGGCGGTGGATGACACCTACAGCCGTTTCGCGGCGCTGCAGCAGGCGCAGTCCGAACTGGCGGGCGATGTCCTGACCGACTGGAATCTGGCTGCCGGGGTCATCGAATCCGGACGCGGCTGGAAAACCCTGCTGGGCTACGCAGCCAACGAAGTGGACGACACCATCACCGCCTGGATGCGGGTGGTGCATCCGGACGATGTGCAGGATGTCCGGGCGAAAATTGCCAACCATGTCTCGGGCAAGGTCCGCTTCCTGCACGCCGAAGCCCGGCTGCGCAACCGTGGCGGCGTCTGGAAATGGTTCATGCTGCGCGGCCAGGTTACCGGCCGCGACGCCCATGGCGAACCGGTGCGGATGCTGGTGCTGCTGCGCGACATCAGCGAAATCAAGACGTCCGAGTCGGCGTTGCGTCAGGCGCGGGATAGCGCCGAAGCGGCAAATCAGGCCCGTGGCAGTTTCCTCGCCAACATGAGTCACGAGATCCGGACGCCGATGAACGCGGTGATCGGCATGACCGAACTGGCGCTGGACACCAAGCTGGACCCGGAACAAAGACATTACCTGAAGGTGGTCCGCTCTTCGGCCGAAGGGCTGCTGACCATCATCAACGACATCCTCGACTTTTCGAAAATCGAGGCCGGCAAGCTGCAGTTCGAGTCGATTTCCTTCGCGCTGCCGGAACTGGTCTATGAAGCGGCGCGGACCCTGGCGGTCGGCGCACATAAAAAAGGTCTCGAGCTGGTGGTGGATGTGGCCGAAGCGGTGCCGACCCGGGTGGTTGGCGATCCAACCCGGCTGCGTCAGGTCATCACCAATCTGCTCGGCAATGCCGTCAAATTCACCGAGAAGGGCGAAGTTGCGCTGACCGTGACCTCCGACAGCCGTGTCGGCAAGGGTATCGCGCTGGTTTTCGCGATCCGCGATACCGGCATCGGCATCCCCACAGAAAAGCAGCGGGGCATCTTCGACGCCTTCTCCCAGGCCGACGCGTCCACGACCCGCCGTTACGGCGGTTCCGGGCTGGGGCTGGCCATCTCCTCGCGGCTGGTCCAGATGATGGGCGGCAGCATTTCCCTGGAAAGCCGTG
>JBEBBF010000427.1:0-7435 GCA_041158545.1 Pseudomonadota bacterium
AGTGAGCCTCCGCTCGCGAAAGTAGGTCACCGCCAGGATCCCTATGAACCCCCTTGCAACCCCTGCAAGGGGGTTTTGCGTTTACTCAACAAAAAACCACTTCAACAGTAACCGTCCAACCGCCCCATCTGTTGCCATGAACCTCAGTTACCGGTAACTCCGTAAATCTGCTTTTCCCAGCCTTGATCCTATAATCCTGGACCGCCCGAAGAGGCTTTAACTAGGAGAACACCATGTCTGATCCGCGCCAGCAGTTTGTTGATGAAGTCATCCAGAGCCGGTATTCCTGCCGGGCTTTTTTGCCGCAGCCGGTGGAGCGGGAGGTGTTGGAGGCGTTGTTGAAGGTCGCTTCGCGGGCGCCTTCGGGGACCAATATCCAGCCGTGGAAGGTGTATGTGCTGACCGGGGAGAGCAAGACCCGGCTGAGCGAACGGATTCTTGCGGCGTTCGATGATCCGGAAGAAGCGGCGACCCATAGCGAGCCTTACAACTATTACCCGAAAAAATGGGTGTCGCCGTACATCGACCGTCGGCGCAAGGTCGGGCTGGATCTTTACGGGCTGCTGGGGATCACCAAGGGCGACGCCAAGCGGATGCATGAGCAGCATGGCCGTAACTACCGCTTTTTCGATGCGCCGGTGGCGCTGATTTTCAGCATCGACACGCTGATGGAGCAGGGCAGCTGGCTGGACTACGGGATGTTCGTGCAGACCGTGATGCTGGCCGCCAAGGCGCGGGGGCTGGACACCTGCCCGCAGGCAGCGCCGCTGCAGTTTCATCGCATCGTCCGTGAGCATCTGGGGATGCCCGAAGGCGAAACCATGGTCTGTGCGATGGCCTTGGGCTACGCCGATCCCGCCGCCGTCGAGAACACCTTGCGCACCGAGCGGGCGCCACTGAACGACTGGGTGCAGTTCCGCGACTGATCCCTTCCTGTTTGCAGAATCCTGTCACACGCATGGCGCTGGCCGTAAAACGCGGCAGCATCCTGCGCCATTTGCTTGAGCCACGTCGTGGCGGACGCGCCTGACGGGTTACGCCATGATCAGTTGATTGTGGAAGTCAGCGTCTATCCAGGGTGGGAATTCGCCACACCACCACGCAGCCGACCAGGCCGAGCAGGGCCAGGGTTGTTTGCAGCCAGGGCCGGCCGGCCAGGGCGTAGAGGGAGGCGAGGATGCTGAGGATCATGATGGCCGTGGCCAGGCGCTTGGTCCGCAACGGCAGGGCACGCTCCCGCTCCCAGTTGCGGATCATGTCGCCGAACCAGGGATTGGCCAGCAGCCGTTGATGCAGGCGGGGCGAAGCCTGGGCAAAGCAATAGCCGGCAAGCAGCACAAAGGGCGTGGTCGGCAGGCCGGGCACCACGATGCCGATGATCCCCAGCAGCAGCGCGAGGAAGCCGGTGAAGAGGAGTAGCAGTTTGCGCGGCGACATCCGACATGCGGCATCGGTCCCGGCCGGAGCCGGGACCGGACAGACTCAGGGCTCGGTCGGGGCTTGCCAGCCGCCGCCGAGGGCGCGGAACAGGTCGACGCTGGCGGCGAGGCGGGCCTGATGGTTGCGGATCAGGCTGAGGCTGACCTCGTTGGTGTTGCGCTGGGCGTCGAGCACGTCGAGGAAGGGCGAGTAGCCGGCCTGGTAGCGGCTTTCCGCCAGCTTCAGGCTGCGTTGCGCGGCGCGGGACTGGCGGTCGAGGTCGGCGGCCTTGGCGCCGGTCTGGCGCAGGTTGACCAGCGCGTCATTCACTTCCTTGAACGCGGTCTGCACCGCTTTCTGGTAGTTGATCAGCGCCTGCTGCTGCTGGGCGGTGGCCTGATGCTCGGCGGCGCGCAGGCGGCCGGCGTCGAAGATCGGCAACGTCAGGCCGAAGCCGGCGCTCCAGATTTTCGAGGCGCCGGAGAACAGCTGCGACAGCTGGGCGCTTTCGCCGCCGAACAGGCCGGTCAGGCTGATCGTCGGGAACAGCGCGGCACGGGCGACGCCGATCCGGGCATTGGCCGCGACCAGCTGGGCTTCGGCCTGGCGCAGGTCCGGCCGGGATTCCAGCAGGCTGGAGGGCAGGCCGGCCGGGGGCAGCGGCGGCAGCGGCAGGGAGTCCGGGTTGCCCGGCGTCGGCGGCAGGTCCATCCGGCCGGTCAGCAACTGCAACTGGTGTTCCGCCAGGGCGCGCTGCTGCTGCAAATCCTGGGTCTGGACGGCGGCGGCGGCCTGGCTCATCGCGGCCTGATTGAGGTCCAGCTCCGAGACGAGGCCGCTGCCGTGGCGGGCGTAGGCGATGCCCAGCGCCTTGCTGCGGCTGTCCAGCGTGTTGCGGCTGGCTTCCAGCTGGGCGTCGAGGCTGCGCAGGTTGAGGTACGCCTGGGTGACCCCGGCGGCAACGGAGAGGGCCATCGCATCGCGGGCGTATTCGCTGGCGGCGGCGCCGGCGCGGGCGGCTTCGCTGGCGCGGCGCAGCTTGCCCCAGAAGTCGAGTTCGAAGCTGGTGCCCAGCGTGGCGCGTTTCTTGTCCTGGACCGCCGGGACGGTGCTGCTGGACGCGGTATTGGTCGTGCTGCTGCGGCTGCGGGTTTCGCTGGCGCCGAGATCGACCTGCGGGAAACGGGCGGCGCGGGCCTGGTCGGCCAGGGCTTCGGATTCCTCCAGCCGGGCGGCGGCCAGTTGCAGGTCGCTGTTGTGCCGCAGCGCGGTGGCCACCAGTTCGTCGAGGGCCGGGTCGGCGAACAGCGTCCACCAGTCCTTTTGCACGGCGACGGGATGGCGTTCAGTGCTGGCGTCAGCGGCGCGGAATTGTTCCGGCAGCGGGCTTGCCGGGCGTTCGTAGTCCGGGCCGACGGTGCAGCCAGCGAGCAGGAGCAGGCTGGCGCTCACTGCGGCGGCCAGGGGGCGGCGGGGCAGCAGGGGCTTCATGCTTGTTTCTCCTCGGAGTGCGGGGTTTCGGCGTGGCCGGCGATGGCGGCCTGTTTGCCGCGGCCCAGCCAGACGAAGAACAGCGGGATGAACAGCGTCGCGATGAAGGTCGCGGCGAGCATGCCGCCGAACACGCCGGTGCCCATTGAGCGGCGGGCGGCGGCGCCGGCGCCGGTGGCGATCACCAGCGGGAAGACGCCGAGGACGAAGGCCAGCGAGGTCATGATGATCGGCCGGAAGCGCAGCCGGGCGGCCTCCAGGGCCGACTCCAGCAGCCCCATGCCTTCGCTGCGTTTCTGTGCGGCGAATTCGACGATCAGGATGGCGTTTTTCGACGCCAGCCCGATCAGCGTGACCAGGCCGATCTGGAAGTAGATGTCGTTGGGCATGCCGCGCAGCATCACCGCGCCCAGCGCGCCAAGCAGCGCGAAGGGCACGGACATGATCACCGCCAGCGGCAGCGACCAGCGCTCGTACTGGGCCGCGAGGATCAGGAAGACCATGATCAGCGCGAAGACAAAGGCCTGGACCGAGGAGCCGCCGGTGCGCTTTTCCTGGAAGGCCTGGCCGGACCAGGAGAGGGTGTAGCCGTCCGGCAGCACCTGGGCGGCGACTTCTTCGACGATGCGGATCGCGTCGCCGGAGCTGATGCCGGGGGCGCTGTTGCCCATGACCTTGGCGGCGAGGAAGCCGTTGAAGCGCTCGACCTGTTCCGGCCCGACCACCGGCTTGATCCGGATCAGCGCCGACAGCGGCACCAGGCTGCCGTTGTTGCTGCGGACGTACACCCGGCCCAGGTCTTCCGGCTTCGAGCGGTAATCCTGCTCCGCCTGCAGCTGGACCCGGTAGGTCCGGCCGCCCTTGTTGAAGTCATTGACGTAGAGGCTGCCCATCGTGCCCTGCAGCGTGTCATAGACATCGGTCAGCGCGATGCCCATCGCCAGCGCCTTGGGTTCATCGACCTCGACGAACAGCTGCGGCACCGTCGGCCGGTAGAAGCTGTTGATCCCGGTCAGTTCCGGGCGCTGCTTCAGCGCCTCCAGGAAAGCCTTGATCACTTCGTTGAGCTTGCGGGCTTCGCCGTCGGCGCGGTTCTGGACATAGACCTCGAAGCCGCCGGCAGCGCCGAGGCCGCGGATCGGCGGCGGGTTGAACACCAGCGCCATCCCGTCGGCGAGCCCCATGCCCCGGCCCATGAACTGCTTGGCCAGGGCTTCGGATTTTTCTTCCCGCTGGTCCCAGGGCTTGAGGTTGATGAACATCGAACCGGCGTTGGTCTTGTTGCTGCCGCCGATCAGGTCGAAACCGCCGATCAGGAAGGCGTGTTCCACCGCCGGCTGCTTCAGCACGAAGTCGCGGAATTCACCGCCGCTCTTGGCGGTACGGCCCAGCGTGGCGTTGTCCGGCAACTGGATGCTGCCGATCAGGTAGCCCTGATCTTCCGGCGGCACGAAGCTGCCCGGCACCATCCGGATCAGCACGGCGCCGGCAACGATGACCAGGCCGAACACCAGCGCGCCGATCAGCTTGTGGCGCAGGATGCGATCCACGGTCCGGGTGTAGGACTGGGTGAAGGCGGCAAACAGCCGGTTGAAGGGCTTGAACAGCGGCATTTCCTGGTGGCTGGGCTTGAGCAACAGCGAGCACAGCGCCGGGGTCAGCGTCAGCGCGACGATCCCGGAAATCACCACCGACACCGCGACGGTCACCGCGAACTGCTTGTAGAGCTGACCGGCGATGCCGCCCAGGAAGGCGACGGGGATGAACACCGCGCACAGCACCAGCACGATGGCGACCACCGCCGAGGAAACCTCGCGCATCGCCTCAATCGCCGCGTCGTGGGGCGACAGCTTCTGTTCCGCCATCAGCCGCTCGACGTTTTCCAGCACCACGATGGCGTCATCGACGACGATGCCGATGGCCAGCACCATCGCAAACAGCGTCAGCGTGTTGATCGAGAACCCGAACAGCCACAGCCCGGCGAAGGTGCCGATCAGCGACACCGGCACCGCGACGATGGGAATCAGCGTCGCCCGCCAGCTTTGCAGGAACAGATACACCACGGCGATCACCAGCAGCGCGGCTTCCGCCAGCGTGGTGGTCACTTCCTTGATCGAGGCCTTGACGAAGCGGGTGGTGTCGAAGGGGATCAGGTAATCGATGCCCTTGGGGAATTTCTTCTGCAGCTCGTCCATCTTGGCGCGGACCCGGTCGGCGGTTTCCAGCGCGTTGGCGCCGGTCTGCAGCATCACGCGGATGCCCACCGCCGGCTTGCCATCCATGTTCACGAAGGCATCGTAGGCCTGGGCGCCCAGCTCCAGCCGGGCCACATCCTTCAGGCGCAGGGTGCCGCCGGGGCCGTCGGCACGCAGCACGATGTTGCCGAATTCCTCAGGCTGGATCAGCCGGCCCTTGGCGACCACGGTGTAGATCAGCTGCTGGTCGGCCGGTGCCGGCTCCTGGCCGATCTTGCCGGCGGCGAACTGGGCGTTCTGCGCCTTGATCGCCGTGGCGATGTCGCTGGTGGTCAACCCCAATTGCGCCATCCGGTCCGGCTTCAGCCAGACCCGCATCGAGTAATCCTGGGCGGCGAACACCCCGGAATCGCCGACGCCGGGCAGCCGCTTCAGTTCATCGACGATGTTGATCGTCGCGTAGTTGGACAGGAACAGCCGGTCCGCCGTGCCGTCCGGGGAGAACAGGCCGACCGCCAGCAGGATATCCACCGAGCGTTTCTGGACATTCACGCCGTTGCGGCGGACTTCCTCCGGCAGCCGCGGCTCCGCGGCCTTGACCCGGTTGCTGACGTTGACCGCCGCCAGGTCGGCGTTGGTGCCGACCTCGAAGGTCACGGTGATCGACAGCGAACCATCTGCCGCCGCCGAGGAGTTGAAAAACACCATGTTCTCGACGCCGTTCAGCTGCTCCTCGATGGGCGCGGCGATGGTCTTGGCGATGGTTTCCGCGCTGGCGCCGGGATAGCTGGCGCTGATGATCACCGTCGGCGGCGAGATTTCCGGGTACTGCGCCACCGGCAGGATCTTCGAGGCCAGGATGCCGGCGATGATGATGACGATGGAGATGACCGACGAAAAGATCGGTCTTTCGATGAAGAAACGGGAAGACATGGGCCGACCTCGTCAGGACTTGGCTGCAGGCGCAGCCGGCGCTGCGGGGGCGGCAGGGGCCGGCGTGGGCTGCGTGCCGGGTGCGCCGTTGGCCGGTGCAGCGGCGGGCGTGTTGCCCGTAGCGGCGGCAGGCGTGCCGGCAGAAGCGCTGGCCGGAGCGGCGGCGCCTGCGGGGGCCGGGGCCTGTTTCTGGGTGATGGCGGCGCCGGGGCGGACCTTGATCAGGTTGTCGGTGATGATCTTGTCGCCGGCTTTCAGCCCGGACAGGATCACCCAGTCCTTGCCGCGCCAGTCGCCCACCTTGACCGGACGAATCTCCGCCTTGCTTTCGGCGCCCTGGACATAAACGAAGCGGCCGGCGTCGGACTGCATCACCGCGGTTTGCGGGACCAGGAACACGCCGTCCAGGTTGCCGCCGAGCAGCCGGATCCGGACGAACTGGCCGGGGAGCAGCACGCCGTCGCTGTTGGCGAATTCGGCGCGCAGGGCCTGGGTGCCCAGCTTGGGATCGATGCTGCTGGCCGAGAAATTCAGCTTGCCCTTGACCGGGTAGCTGCTGCCGTCGGGCAACACGATTTCCACGCCCTTGATGCTGGCGCCACCCTGGCGCTTGCCGGGCAGCCGGGCCATTTCCGCGTCGGAAACGCTGAAGCGCACCCACAGCGGGTTGAGCTGGACCACCGTGGTCAGCAGCGAGTCGGTGCCGGTGTTGACCAGGCTGCCTTCGGAACGCTGGGCGCGGCCGGAGAGGCCGGCCACCGGCGCGGTGACGCTGGTGTAGGAGAGATTGAGTTCGGCGTCCTTGACCTTGGCCTGGGCCGCGGCCAGCGTCGCCTGGGCGATGGCGGTGGCCGAGCTGGCGTCGTCGTATTCCTTCTGGCTGATGGCCTGCTGCGCGACCAGCGGCTTCAGCCGGGCTTGTTCGCGGCTGGTCTGTTCGGCGCGGGCCTGGGCATCCGCCAGGCTGGCCCTGGCCTGGGCCAGCGCGATTTCGTAGGGCGCCCGTTCGATCTGGAACAGCGCCTGTCCGGCCTTGACCGGGCTGCCTTCGCTATACAGCCGCTTCTGCAGGATGCCGCCAACCCGGGCGCGGACTTCCACTTCCCGCGAGCCTTCGGTCTGGGCCGGGATTTCCACCGATGCCGGCACCTGGGTCGGGCTGACTTCCAGCAGGCTGACCGGCAGCGGCGGCGGTGCCGTCGGGGCGGGTGGGGTGCTGCTGCCGGAGCAGCCGGCAATCAGGGTTGCCGCGGTGGCGGACAAAATCAGGGCACGCAGCGGCAGGGGCCGGAGGGAGGGAATGGGCATGATGACTCCAACAAAGGCGGGGTTCCGGGTATTATATACAGACAGGAATGTATGTATAACCGCGAAAACCGAATAAAGTTCCCATGCGC
>JBEBBF010000428.1:0-3450 GCA_041158545.1 Pseudomonadota bacterium
CAAGTCGGAAGGTTGCAGCCCCTCCGGAAAGTGCCCGGAATTCCAAATCTCGATCCGGTTTGGATAGATGCCGACCGTCACGCCCCCGGAAAAACCGGCGTAGTCACGGTGCGCAAAGGCGTTGACCAGGCCCTCGCGCAAGGCCTCGAACGGATATTCGGGTTGATCGCTTCGGCGCACCTCCCCAGCCTGGAACCTGGCCTCCCAGCGCACATGCTGTGACAACACTTCGAACGTCTGTTCAAACACGCGGACCAGCGGCCCCTGCAATTGACGATCATCCAGGTAGGCATCGCCACTTTTGTCGGAAGCGAAGCGGGTAACGCGCACTCGGGTCTGAGGATGGCGAAGCGCGGGGTTTTTCGCGAAGAGCACATCGCCGGCCTGGGTGAAGCCTTTGGCGGAATACACCGCCAGCGCCTTCAAAACCTCGATATCGTCAGTGTCGTCATCAAAGGCAAAACGCCCCGATTCCTTCGCCTGCCTAACCGTGCGACGAATTTGATCCCGCTCCAGATCGTCCTCTTCCATCGCCATCGATGGGCGGCGCTCCCAGCGTTCGGCAATTACTGACTTGGATTGCACCATCTCACGCAAGCTGGTGGCATCGGCAGTTCGTGTCTGGCTACCCTCGCGCACGAAAACGCTGCCGGCAAAAACATAGGGGCGATCCTTCCCCTCGGGCACTTCGATAGAAATGGTGGTTTTGCCGTCCTCGTCATCGATATTGACCGTGAACAGCGCCTTGGGCGTCAGGTTTTCGAGCAAATAGGCGTGGATTTGCTGCACCTGATCCTGCTCGACATGCATTCCCACGATTCTGCCCTTGTCATCCACACCGCAAAAGACGGTGCCGCCCAAGGTGTTCAGGAATGCGCACACGGTCTTGGCGATGGATTCCAGATTGCGCGCATCCGCTTGGAATTCGGTGCCGACGCCCTCTCCCTGGCGAATCTGCTTTCGGATGAGTGCGGGAATCATGGCTTTTTCTCCAGGGCAACGCGCCGACCGACAACTGCTGGATTATCGAGATGTTCCACCAGGAAGTGCTCGACTTCCTGGTAGCGATAAAACTGTGCAGCGGCATATAACTGGGCATCGTCGGGTGAGACGAATTTCTGTACCCAGTTGCCTTTGCGGTCGGCGAACTGGACATCGTGCCGGATGGCTGCTTCGTACATGTCGATCACCCGCAAATCATCGACAACCGGATTGCGCTTCAATTGCAGGTCGGCGCGCTTCTTCGCATCGTCGTACCCGAGGTTGCCCAACAGGGTGCGGGCGAAAACCACCTGGTCGTGCGCCAGAATCCAGCGCGGTTTGTTGAGTTCGATGGCCCGCAGCAATTCCTGATGGGTGATGGACAGTGCCGCCGGATCTTCCTTGCCTGAGCCGTAATGGGTCGTGATCAGGCTGAGAAACAGATCGCACTGCTCGACGGCGTGCAAACAGTTGTCGAACGCGCTCTGCGTCGAGATGACCGGCACGGTGCCCTTGTGCGACATCCACACCTCGTAGCCGAATTTGGTCAGGATGGCGTAGATGCGTTCCAGCAGTTCCTCAATGCCGTAGACGGTCGAGGAAACCATGACGATCAGTGGTTTTTTCTTTGCCATTTCGCTTTGCCTATCCGGTGACAGTGGCTATGGCCACTGTCACTTCTCGCGTCATCGATTGTCCGGCGCTAAGTGGAACTGAAATAACGACAGTCTCTGGGCTCGTTGCGGCATTCAATCACCCGGTCGCGTTCTGTCCGGGGTGGGCTGAGACCCGCCTACCCCAGCGCCCGATTCACCACCTCGAACACGTCTGACGACAGGCCGGGCTGGTTGCGGAGGTTTTCGAGGGCTTGGCGGGCGTGGGTCTGGCGGCTGGGGTCGAATTTTTTCCAGCGGTCGAAACAGCGGGCGAGGCGGGAGGCGACCTGGGGGTTGGCGGGGTCGAGCAGCTGGATTTGTTCGACGAGGAAGCGGTAGCCGGCGCCGTCGCCGCTGTGGAAGCGGACGTGGTTGGCGCCGAAGCTGCGCAGCAGCGCGTAGACCTTGTTGGGGTTGCGGCGGTCGAAGGCCGGGTGCTCGACCAGGGCGCGGACCCGCGCCAGTGTGTCTTCGGCGCGGCTGCCGGACTGGGCGAGCAGCCATTTGTCGATGACCAGGGCTTCGTGCTGCCAGCGCTGGTAGAAGCGTTCGAGGGCGTCGTCCCGTTCCGGGCTGGGGCTTTGGGTCAGGGCCAGCAGCGCGGCGTACTGGTCGGTCATGTTGTCGGCGCTGCTGAACTGGGCCAGGGCCAGCTGCCGGTCGGCGGGGCTGTCGCTTTCGCAGAGGTAGCTGAGGCAGAGGTTGCGCAGGGCGCGGCGGCCGGCGGCGTGGGCGTCGGGCTGGTAGGGGCCGCTGGGGGCGAACTGCTGGTAGGCGGCGAGGAATTGCGGCCGCAGGCGTTCGGCGAGCAGACGGCGCAGGCCGTTGCGGGCGGCGTGCAGCGCGTCCGGGTCCACTTCGTCCATGTCTTCGGCGAGGGTGGCTTCGCCGGGGAGGACCAGGGCTTCGGCGGCGAATGCGGGGTCTTGTCCGGCTTCGGCGAGGATGCGGGCGGCGGCGGTGACGAAGTGTTCCGGCCAGGCCACGGTTTCGCCGGCGTGGAGCCGGGCGGCGGCGGCGAGGATCAGCCGGCTGGCCAGGCGCTGGCCGGCTTCCCAGCGGTTGAAGGGGTCGCTGTCGTGGGCGAGCAGCAGCGCCAGTTCGTCATCGCTGTAGGGGAAATCGAGGACTACCGGCGCCGAGAAGTCGCGCAGCAGCGAGGGCACTGGCGCTGCGTCGGCGGGCAGGCCGTCGAAGACGAATTCTGCCTGCGGCGTGGTCAGCGACAGGACTTTTTCGGCGCTGGTTTCGCTTTCGCCGAGCAGGCGGAGCGGCAGCGGCTGGCCGCGCCGGTCCAGCAGGCCGATGCGGACCGGGATGTGGTACGGCCGCTTGTCCGGCTGGCCGGGGCTGGGCGGGCAGGACTGGCTGAGCCGCAGCGTGTAGCGGCCGGTGGCGGCGTCGAATTCGCCCTGGGCGGCGAGGCGCGGGGTGCCGGCCTGGTCGTACCAGCTCATGAAGGGGCCGAAATCCTGGCCGGAGACGTGGGCCATCGCGGCGACAAAGTCATCGCAGGTGACGGCCTGGCCGTCGTGGCGGCGGAAATATTCGTCCATGCCGCGGCGGAAGGCGTCCTGGCCGATCAGCGTCTGGATCATCCGGACGACTTCGGCGCCCTTTTGATAGACGGTCGCGGTGTAGAAATTGTTGATCTCGATGTAGGCGGCGGGGCGGACCGGGTGGGCCATCGGGCCGGCGTCCTCGGGGAACTGGCTGGTGCGCAGGCTGCGGACTTCGCGGATGCGGGCGATGGAGCGGTGATGCACGTCGGCGCCGAATTCCTGGTCGCGGAAGACCGTCAGGCCTTCCTTCA
>JBEBBF010000429.1:0-2567 GCA_041158545.1 Pseudomonadota bacterium
CGAAACTGAACTGGAAGGAAGGCCCGAGCAGCTTCAGCCTGTGGCCGATGCTGTTCCTGGCCGAAGGCCGCCGCGATACGCTGGTCGCGCGCAGCCAGTATGCGGACCCGGTCAATGGCACCGGCAACACGCCGGTACTGAGCCGCCGGGATGTGGAGGACAGCCGGCGCCAGGCGGCCCGGTTGCGGCTGGAAGGAGAAACCACGGTCCGGGACAGCAAGCTTGCGGCCCGTCTGACCCTGGTGGGCAGCGAACGGCAGAACAACACCCTGCGCGACAGCAGCGGCGTCCTCTCCACGGAGCGGATCAACCGCAGGGAGACGGAAATCAATGCCGGCCTGCGTGGCGACCGGGCCTGGGACGAGCATGTTTCCTCGCTCGGCCTGGAATACATCCAGCTCGATCGCAACGAACACCAGGTCTATGGCGGCGGCTTCGTCGATGACCAGTCCTATCAGGTCCGCTCCCGCGACGGGGTACTGTGGCTGCAGGACGAGTGGGCGGTCAGCAAGGCGCTGACCGCCACCGCCGGCCTGCGCGCGGAAAGCCTGCAGCTCACCGCCAACAGCAGCAGCCAGGAGCATCGCCACCTGGCGCCTTCGCTCAGCGGCAAGTGGGAACTGGACGCTGCCTGGCAATTCCGCACTTCACTCGGCAGCGCGATCAAGGTGCCGAAGCTGGAAGAAATCAGCAGCGCCCCGGTTCGCTCGGTCAGCGTCAATTCGCCGCTGGAGCCGGACCGGCGCGGCAATCCGACGTTGCAACCGGAAAAGTCGGTCAATCTGGAACTGGCGCTGGAGCGTTATTGGCCGGGGGAAGTGGCGATGTTCGGCGTCAACGCCTACGTCCGCGACACCAGCCAGTTCATCGAACGCCAGGCCCGGCTGGAGGGCGCCCGCTGGGTCGAGCGCCCCTACAACCAGGGCGACGCCCGCCACTGGGGGATCGAATTCGACGCCAAGCTGAAGAGCGAACCCCTGGGCTGGCGCGGCGGCGCCTGGCGGACCCATCTGACCTTGCCCCACGCCAGGGTCGAGGATCAGCTCCTGGGCCTGACCCGCGCCGCCAGGGAAGTGCCGCGCTATTTGTGGACCCTCGGTTTCGACCAGACCCTGTCCAGCCTGGCTTCCAACGCCGGCTTCCTGCTGCAGTTGACCGGCGACACCCGCAGCGACGTGCCCGGCGAATACTGGAGCAACACCCGGCACCGCAGCGTGCTCGATGCCTACTGGGTGCGCAAGATCGACCGCTCGATCAACCTGCGGGTGACGCTGCAGAATCTGCTGGGCGACGACTCCCGCCGCACGGTCCGGGCCTATTCGGCCGGCCAGGAATGGCAGCTGGGCAGCAGCGAAGCCATTCCCCGTGCGCTGCTGCTGACGCTGGAAGGCAAGTGGTAAGCGAGACCCGCGAATAAAGGTGAACGAAAAACGGCCGGGATGCCCCGGCCGTTTTTCGTTCGTGCTGTCGTCGCCGGGCGGGCCGGCGCCGGCTTACCCGCGGATCGGCGGCGCGTAGGCCGGTTCGACCGGGCGGGCCGGCAGCGGCGGGACCTGCGGCCGGGCGGTGGATTGGCCGCTGGTGGATTTGACCGGGAAGTTCATCGTCGGCAGCGACGAGGGCAGCGCAGCTTCCTGCTGATGCAGCCGGGTTTCGGTCGACTTGCGGTAATGCAGGCGCGCATCCGGCGGGACGTCCTTGACCTCGATTTCGTGACAGACCCTGCAGTTGTAGTCACGGGCGCGGGGGTACTGGTCGTAGCTTTGCGCGGTGGCCAGCACCGGCAGCAGTCCAAGGAGCAGCGGGATGAGCTTTTGCATGGAGTTTCTCCGGGGAGAGCGGTTTCAGACGACCTGGGTTTGGGCTTCGTCGCCCTGGCGGGCGCGGATACGGCCGATACGATAGACCCGCTCGCCGGCAGCGTCCAGTTGCTGCATCGCGGCCTCGGCGTGCTCGGCGGCGACCACGATCACCATGCCGATGCCGCAGTTGAAGACGCGGTGCATTTCATTTTCGGCGACCTGACCCTGCTCCTGCATCCAGCTGAACAGCTTCGGGCGCGGCCAGGCGGCCTTTTCCAGTTCGGCGACGGTGTTGTCCGGCAGCACGCGGGGCACGTTTTCCAGCAGGCCGCCGCCGGTGATGTGGGCCATGCCCTTGACCGGCAGTTTTTCCATCAGCGCCAGCACCGGCTTGACGTAGATGCGGGTCGGCGCCATCACCACGTCGGCGAGGCTGCGGGTCTGGCCGTCCTGCTCGTCGAACGGGGCGTTCATGTCCGGCTGGGCGCGGTCGATGATCTTGCGCAGCAGGGAGTAGCCGTTGGAGTGGGCGCCGCTGGAAGCGAGGCCGAGGACCACGTCGCCCGCGGCGATGGTGGTGCCGTCGATGATCTTGCGCTTTTCAACCACGCCGACGGCGAAGCCGGCCAGGTCGTATTCGCCGGGCGGGTACATGCCGGGCATTTCGGCGGTTTCGCCGCCGATCAGCGCGCAACCCGCCAGCTCGCAACCCTTGGCGATGCCGGCGACCACGATGGCGGCGGTATCGACGTCGAGCTTGCCACA
>JBEBBF010000430.1:0-3112 GCA_041158545.1 Pseudomonadota bacterium
CAGCTGATCAATAACGACTTCCTCCAGGGCAAGGGCGAATCCCGCTACCTGCGCGAACTGGAAACCTCCGCCTCCCGCGGCCGCATCCTCGACCGCAACGGCGACATCCTCGCGGTATCGACCCCGATGAAGTCGATCTGGGCGATCCCCAACGACGTCGCCGGCAGCGCCACCACCCCCGGCCTCAGCGCCGGCCAGCGCAAGGAGCTGGCCACGATCCTCGGCATGGAGCTGAAGGAACTCAACCGCAAGCTGGAAAGCGACAAGAACTTCGTCTACATCCAGCGCCAGGTGCCGCCGGAAACCGCCGCCCGGATCATGCAGATGAAGCTGCCGGGCATCCACGACGACGACGAATACCGTCGCTACTACCCCACCGGCGAAATGACCGCCCACATCGTCGGTTTCACCGGCGTGGACGACAAGGGACTGGAAGGCGTCGAACTCGCCTACCAGTCCTCGCTGCTGGGGCGTAGCGGCAGCCGCACCGTGATCAAGGACCGCCGCGGCCAGATCGTCGAAGACGTCGGCGCCACCCACCTGCCCCAGGACGGCAAGGACATCCGGCTGGCCCTCGACGCCAAGCTGCAATACATCGCCTTCAGCCAGCTGAAGCAGGCCGTGCTCGACAACAAGGCCAAGGCCGGCGGCGTGGTGATCCTCGACGCCCAGAACGGCGAAGTGCTGGCGCTGGCCAACTGGCCGACCTACAACCCCAACAACCGGGAACACCTCTCCGGCGCCCAGCTGCGCAACCGCGCCGTCACCGACAGCTTCGAACCCGGCTCGACGATGAAACCCTTCACCGCCGCGCTGGCGCTGGAACAGGGCCACTTCCGCTTCAACAGCATCATCAACTGCGCGCCGGGCAAGATGACCATCGGCACCGCGACCATCTCCGACGCCCACCCCCACGGCGCCCTCAGCGTCGCCCAGGTCATCCAGAAATCCTCCAACATCGGCACCACCAAGATGGCGCTGACCTTCCCGCCCAAGGAAATGTGGGAAATGTTCGATTCGGTCGGCTTCGGCCAGTCGCCGCGGCTGGGCTTCCCCGGCGAAATCGGCGGCCGCCTCCGCCCGTGGAAATCCTGGCGACCGATTGAACAGGCGACGATGTCCTACGGCCACGGCATCGCGGTCAGCCTGATCCAGATGGCCCGCGCCTACACCGTCTTTGCCAGGGACGGGGAGCTGCTCCCCCTCTCCCTGCTCAAACTCGACAGCCCGCCATTGTCCGGGCTGCGCGTCTTTTCGCCGCAGACGGCGCGGGAAGTCCGCGCCATGCTGGAAATGGCCGTGCAACCGGAAGGCACCGCGCCGCAGGCCCGGGTCAATGGCTACCGGGTCGCCGGCAAGACCGGCACCGCGCTGAAACTCGAAGGCGGCGTCTATGCCAACAAATACGTCGCCTCCTTCATCGGCCTGGCCCCGGTCTCCGACCCGCGGCTGATCGTCGCGGTGATGATCGACGAGCCCAGCGGTGCCAAGCACTACGGTGGCGACGTCGCCGGCCCGGTGTTCTCCCAGATCATGGGCGGCGCGCTGCGCACGCTGGGCATCCGCCCCGACGCCCCCAACAACACACTGCAGGTCGCCCAGGGCGGCAGTCAGGGCGACGCGCTATGAGCGACCTCGACCTGCTCCTTTCCCGCCTGCAAAGCCCGGACCGGCCGCTGACCGGCGCCGCGGACGACAGCCGTCAGGTTCAACCCGGCGACCTGTTCCTGGCCTACCCCGGCCACAGCGCCGACGGTCGCCAGTACATCGCCGCCGCGCTGGCCAAGGGCGCCGCCGCGGTGCTCTGGGAAGAAGGCGACGGCTTCAGCTGGAATCCGGCCTGGGCCGTACCGCATCTGGGCCTCCGTGGCCTGCGCCAGCTGGCCGGGCCGCTGGCCCACCTGATCCATCGCCGGCCCAGCGAACAGCTGTCGCTGATCGCCATCACCGGCACCAACGGCAAGACCACGATCAGCCAGTCGCTGGGCCGCAGCCACCCCGCCCGCTGCGCGATGATCGGCACCCTGGGCGCCGGCTTCAGCGGCGCGCTGCAGGACACCGGCTTCACCACCCCGGAAGCCACGACGCTGATGCGCTACCTGGCCGATTTCCAGAGCGCCGGCGCCCGCGCCTGTGCGCTGGAAGCCAGCTCGATCGGCATCGCCGAAGGGCGGATGAACGGCGCCCGGGTGGATGTCGCGGTCTTCACCAACTTCACCCGCGACCACCTGGACTACCACGGCACCATGGCCGAATACGCCGCCGCCAAGGCCCGGCTGTTCGCCTGGCCGCGGCTGCGTCTGGCCGTGGTGAACCTGGACGACGAACTCGGCCGCAGGCTGGCGCTGGAAACCACCGCGCTGAAGGTGGTCGGCTACACCCTGGGCAGCGAACGCAGCCCGCTGCCGGCGACGATCCGCGCCGAAGACCTGCGCAGCACCGGCGACGGCCAGGCCTTCACGCTGGCCACGCCCCACGGCCGCGCCGAAGTCCGCACCGCAGTACTCGGCCGCTACAACATCGCCAACCTGCTCGCCGTCGCCGCGGTGCTGCAGGACGCCGGCCTCACGGTCGATGACATCGCCGCCCGGCTCGCGGCGCTGCCGCCCCCCGCCGGCCGCATGGAACGCTACGGCCACCACGGCGAACCTCTGGTCGCCGTCGATTACGCCCACACCCCGGACGCGCTGGAAAACGCCCTGATCGCGCTGCGCCCGCAAGCGGAAGCCCGGGGCGGCCAGCTGTTCTGCGTCTTCGGCTGCGGCGGCGAACGGGACCGGGGCAAGCGCCCGGAAATGGGCCGGATCGCCACCCGGCTGGCCGACCGGGTCTGGCTGACCAATGACAACCCCCGCTCGGAAGACCCGGCAGAAATCCTCGCCGAAATTCAGGGCGGCGCCCCCGCCGCGGAGGTCGAAGCCGACCGCCGCCTGGCCATCCGCCGGGCCGTGCTCGCCGCCGACGCGGCCGACGTGATTCTCGTTGCCGGCAAGGGACACGAGTCCTACCAGGACATCGCCGGCATCCGTTACCCCTTCGCCGACGGCGAAGAAGTCCGGGCCGCCCTCGCCGCCCGGCAGGAAGGAAGACACCCATGAACTGGCAACTGTAC
>JBEBBF010000431.1:0-3929 GCA_041158545.1 Pseudomonadota bacterium
AGCGGAAGCAAGGGCGACCGTTACCCGAACGGCGAGGGCCTGCGCCTTTTCGTTGCCGCCGACACGGCGCTGGGCGCCAACGCCCCCACCTGCATCATCAACTACCTCGATACCGGCGGCGCTGCCGGCGCCACCACCACCTTCACCAGCACGGCCTCGATGGGCGTCGGGCAACTGCTCAACACCGGCGCCGCGGCCAACAAGTACAACCCGTTTCTGCCGCTGGCGGCCGGCGACCATGGCGTCAGCGACATCGTCAGCTTGGTCTGGGCCGGCACCGCACACGCCTCCGGCACCGTCATCATCGGTCTGTGCAAGCCGCTGTGGATGATCCCCGTGCCGGCCACCGGCCTCTACAACAAGGTCGACTTCGTCAATGCGCTGCCCTCGCTGCGCAAGATTCCCGACGGCGCGAACATTCAATTCCTGCTTTTCCAGACCGGCGCCACCACCTCGGCCGGCACCATCAACGTGGATTTCGACTACGCCTACGGCGGCTGAAATGGATAAGCGCATCCTCGACATCGTCACCGACTTCGCGAGCTGGAAGGGCGACAGCTACAAGCTCGCCGCCCTGGTCGCGGCCGAGCAGCAGCAGATCGACCGCGAAAAGCTCGAAGCCGCCGACATGCACGAGGCCGCCGGAGTGATCTGATGGGCCTGCTCGCCAACGGCTTCCGCGACACGCTGGGCGCCTTTCAGACCTTTGGCGCCACCCAGTCCAACAACGCCTACCCATCGGCAAACCTGGCCAACTACGCCCGCACCGCGGCGCTGCGCAACATCAGCGCCGGGGAGGGCATCACCGACGACAAAGTCGGGCTGCCCATGGGCGCCGCGCACCCGATCGCCTGGATGCTGCCGCAAAAGGCCGGCGCGCTGTCGTCGCACAACCTGACGCGCGGCGAATCGAGCGCCAGCCTGACGCTGGTGTCCGGCCGCAACATGGCCGCCACATCCGACGGCGCCAGTACCGCCAGCGCCACGCTGCAGCTGGTGGTCAGCCTGCAAGGCAGCAGCGCCGGCAGCGCCAGCGTCACCGGCAACATCTTGGCGGCGCTGGGCATGGCCGGCAGCGGCGCTGGCAGCTGCACCGCATCGGCCACCATCGGCGCGCTGGCCTGGGCCGCGGGCGAAGGCGCCGGCAGCTGCACCGTCACCCTCACCAGCTACGCCACCGGGCGGCTTTACGGCAGCATCAGCCCCTTCACCGAGCTGTCGCCGGAGAACCTGGCCAGCGCCGTGATCGCCGCGGCGGAAGCCACGCCGCTGCATGCGGACATCCGCAAGGTGAATGCCTACGCCATCGACGGCGACGGCAGCGGCACACCCTGGGGGCCGGTGTAAATGGCCAGCGCCTGGGGCGATTCCTGGGCAGGTAATTGGGGCGATTCGTGGGGCGCCATCACCAGCGACCCCAATGCCCTGCGCGGCACCATCGCCGGCAGCAGCACGGCCGGCGCGACCTTGTCCGCCATCGCCTGGATCGCCGGCAGCAGCGCCGGCAGCAGCACGGCGCAGGCGTATCTGGAACTGGATGGCGGCGTGTCGCCAGAGCCGAGTTTCGGCGGCGGCGCCACGATCATGCCGCTCTTCCCGCTGCGCCGTCGCCGGCGCGACGAGGATGTCGCGCTGCTTCTCTGCGCGCTGCATTGAAAAGGACACCGCCCCCCTAATCGATGTCCGCGCGGCTTGCGATTCTACGGGCATGGAAAACACCATGACCAAGACCGTCAAGCCCGGAACGCGCGAACAGCGCAGCTTCCAGGTGTCGCGTGCCGCCATCGACGAAGCTAATCGCACCGTCGAGCTGGCCTTCAGCAGCGAAGAGCCCTACGAGCGGTCGTGGGGCATCGAGATACTTGATCACGGCCCGACCTCGATCCGCCTGGAGCGCTTGCGCAAGACGGGTCCGGTCGTGATCGACCATGAGAGTTCTGTCCTGGCGCTTGTCGGGAAAATCGAATCACTGGAGATCGGGCGCGACCGGGTAGGTCGTGCGCGTGTGCGTCTGGGAACAGATGCGACCTCTGAGGCGGTGTTCCGCAAGATCCTCGACGGCATCCTGACCGAAGTCTCGGTCGCCTACCAGATCCACAGCGCGGTGCTGGAAAAAACCGGCGATGCCGGCGACGTTTTCCGCGTCATGGACTGGGAGCCGTATCACGTGTCGTTTGTCGCCGAGCCCGCCGATTTCAATGGCGCCGGCATCGGTCGCGCCGCCGATCCTGACGCCGCGCCGCCCCCCGTCATCACCGTCACCCCCGAACCCAAGGAGCAGATCATGTCCGAACCCACCCAAACCGTCGACATCGCCGCGGCGGAATCCCGCGCCGCCGACGCCGCGCGCCAGGCCGAACAGCGCCGCGCGAATGAAATCTTCGCCATCGGCGAAGACCACGAAGACATCGGCGGCATCGCGCTCGCCCGTGCCGCCGTCAAGGATGGCGCCAGCGTCGCCGAATTCCAGACCAAGCTGCTCGCCGCCAAGCGCGGCGCCGCCGGTGCCGCCGTGCAGTACGGCCAGGGCGCCCGCAGCAAGGAAAACCTCGCCGATGATCCCAAGGCCGGCTTCCGCAGCTACGGCGAATTCTGCGCCGACGTGGTCCGCGCCGCTTCCGGCAAGGGCGTGTCCGAGCGCCTGGAGCGCGCCGCCACCGTCTTCGGCAACGAAGCGGCCGGCCCCGATGGCGGCTACGCCGTGCCGCCCACCTTCGCCAGCGAGATCGCCTCGGTGGCCTACGGTGAAGGCTCGCTGCTGTCGTATGCCGACAACACGCCGATCGCCGGCAACACCATGACCTTCCCCAAGGATGAAACCACGCCCTGGGGCAGCACCGGCATCACCGCCGCATGGGAAGGTGAGGGCAACCAGAGCACGCCCAAGAAGCCGGCCCTGTCCGAGGCCAGCCTCAAGCTGCGCAAACTGAAAGTGCTGGTCGCCGCCTCCGACGAGCTGCTGGCCGATGCGCCCGCCATGTCCGCCTACATCACCCGCAAGTCGGGCGAGGCGGTGGACTGGAAGGTGAACGACGCCATCCTCAACGGCACGGGCGCCGGCATGCCGCTGGGCATCCTCAACGCCGCCAGCTTCGTCGCCCAGGCCAAGGAATCCGGCCAGGCCGCTGACACCGTCGTCGCGCTCAACATCGCCAAGATGTACGCGCGCACCATCATGAGCGGCGGCTCGAACATGGTCTGGCTGATGAACCCGGACGTCTTCCCGCAGATCATGACGCTCACGCTCAACAATAACCCGATCTGGGTGCCGTCGAATCAAGGCTTCACCGGCGCGCCGAATGGTCTGTTGATGGGCCGCCCGATCGTCCTCACGGACGCCTGCGACACCGTCGGCGACCAGGGCGACATCGTCTGCGCCAACATGAGCGGCTACCGCGCCATCACCAAGGCCGGCGGCGTCGATTTCGCCACCTCGATGCACCTCTGGTTCGACCAGGACCTGATGGCCTTCCGCCTGATCTTCCGCATGGACGGTCAGCCGGTGCTGGGCGCGGCCGTCACGCCGCCCAACAGCGCCGTCACCCGCAGCCACTTCGTCGGCCTGGCCGCACGCACCTGATGAGCACGGGCCGGGGAACTCCCCCGGCCCACCGCCACCCGCCCCCAAGGAGAACACCATGCAAGCACTGAACCTCACCGACACCGCGAAGATCGTCTTCGCATCGCCGATCATCGGCGCCCTGGCCACCACCAACGGCGACTGCGACTACGTCAGCCTGAAGGGCCACGAGCGCTGCACCATCGTGATCGCGGTCGACAACGCAACCACCGTCACCGGCTGCGCCATCACCCTCAAGCAGGCCACCGCCGTCGCCGGCACGTCCGAGAAGGCCCTGGCCTTCACCAAGATGTGGGCCAACACCGACACCGGCGCCAGCGACACCCTGGTCGAGACCGCCGTCACGTCC
>JBEBBF010000432.1:0-3937 GCA_041158545.1 Pseudomonadota bacterium
ACATAGGCGTTGTTGGGGACGTACCAGCGGTCGTACCAGTCGCGGGCGTCGGCGGCGCTCATGTTTTCCAGATCGTTCATCCAGCCGATCACCGGGCGGCGATAGGGGTGGGCCCGGAAGGCGACGGCGTTCATCTGCTCGTGCAGCAGGGCCTGCGGGTTGTCGTCGGTGCGCATCCGCCGCTCTTCCATCACCACCTTGATCTCCTGGGCGAATTCCTTGGGATCGACGTTGAGGTGGCGCATCCGGTCGGCTTCCAGCTGCATCATCTCCGGCAGCTTTTCCTTGGGCACCTGCTGGAAATAGGCGGTGTAGTCGCGGCTGGTGAAGGCATTGTCGCGACCGCCGGCGGCGGCGACCCGCTTGTTGAATTCGCCGGGGCCGACGCTGGGCGTGCCCTTGAACATCATGTGTTCGAGGACGTGGGCGACGCCGGAGCCGCCATCGACTTCATCGATGCTGCCGACCCGGTACCAGACCATCTGCACTGCGGTCGGGGCGCGGTGGTCTTCCTTGACGATGATCCGGAGGCCGTTGGCGAGGGTGGTTTCGAAGGGATTGGCAAAAAGTGCAGGGCTGGTGACCAGCCCGAGGCCAAGGCACAGGGCTCGGCCGGCGGTAAGGAGTGTTCGCATGGGCAACTAGGGGTTTCTGTTAGAATTCCGCGGATTCGGCAGGCATCTTAAAGATTCGCTGACAGGCTGTCAGCCCTGCATCCTCCCCTCTTGAGACTCACTTCACCATGTTTGGTTTTCTCAAAAAGACCCTAGGCGGCGACAACAAGGCCAAGGAGGTCAATGCAGCGCCGTCCTGGCGTGAGCGCCTGTTCCAGGGCCTGGCCAAGACCCGCGCCCACTGGGGCGGCCGGCTGAAATCCCTGTTTTCCCGCGGCAAGGTCGATGATGAGCTGCTGGAAGCGCTGGAAGAATTGTTGCTGACCAGTGATGTCGGCGTCGAGGCGACCCAGCATCTGCTGAACGAGCTGCGCGCCCGGGCCAAGCGCGACAAGCTGGAAACCCCCGAGGCGATCCAGAACGCGCTGTCCTCCAGCCTGATCGAATTGCTGAAGCCGCTGGAGCAGCCGCTGCAACTGGGCGACCGCAAGCCCTTCGTGATCATGATTGCCGGGGTCAACGGCGCCGGCAAGACCACGTCGATCGGCAAGCTGGCCAAGTATTTCCAGCAGCAGGGCAAGTCGGTGCTGCTGGCCGCCGGGGATACCTTCCGGGCTGCGGCCCGGGAGCAGTTGCAGACCTGGGGCGAGCGCAACAACGTCACGGTGATCGCCCAGGAAAGTGGCGACCCGGCTGCGGTGGTCTATGACGCCATCGCCGCGGCCCGCGCCCGCGGGATCGACGTGGTGCTGGCGGATACCGCCGGCCGGCTGCCGACCCAACTGCACCTGATGGAAGAAATCGCCAAGGTCCGCCGGGTGATCCAGAAGATCGAACCGGAAGGCCCGCACGAAACCCTGCTGGTGCTGGATGCCAACATCGGCCAGAACGCGCTGCAGCAGGTGCGCGCCTTCGACAAGGCGATTGCCATCACCGGCCTGATCCTGACCAAGCTGGACGGCACCGCCAAGGGCGGCGTGGTGGCGGCGATTGCCCGTCAATGTCCGAAGCCGATCCGCTTCATCGGGGTCGGCGAAGGGATCGATGACCTGCGGCCGTTCTCGGCCCAGGATTTTGTCGACGCGTTGTTCGACCAATGATCGTCGCCAGCGGCCTGACCAAGCGCTACCCCAGCGGCTACGAGGCGCTGCGGGAAGTCAGTTTCCAGATTCCCGACGGGCGGATGGTGTTCATCACCGGCCACTCCGGGGCCGGCAAGACGACACTGGTCAAGCTGCTGTGTGCCATCGAAAGGCCGACCGCCGGCAGCCTGGTGGTCAAGGGGCAGAACATCGCCTCGCTGGGCAAGAGCGCGATTCCCTATCTCCGCCGCAACTTCGGCATGGTGTTCCAGGATCAAAAGCTGCTGTTCGACCGCAGCGTGCTCGATAACGTGCTGCTGCCGCTGCACATCGTCGGCCTGACCGGCAAGGAAGCGCAGCGGCGGGCGCAGGCGGCGCTGGACAAGGTGGGCCTGCTGAGCCGGGAAAAGGCCGAGCCGATTGCCCTGTCCGGCGGCGAGCAGCAGAAGCTGGCGATTGCCCGGGCGGTGGTGAACCGGCCGACCATCCTGCTGGCGGACGAGCCGACCGGCAACCTCGACATGCAGTCCGCCAGCGACATCCTGCAGATCTTCCATGCCTTCAATCAGGTCGGCGTGACCGTGGTGATTGCCACCCACGACACCCACTGGATCGAAACCTACAAGCCGCAGGTGCTGAACCTGAATCGCGGGAGGCTGACAGCGTGAAAGCCTGGTTCGCCCAACACGGCAACGCGCTGCGCAATGCCTGGCGCCGGCTGATCGCCGCGCCGCTGAACACCCTGTTGTCGCTGCTGGTGATCGGCATCGGCCTGACGCTGCCGGCAGCGGGCTACATCCTGCTCGACAACCTGCGGATCATCGGCCAGGGCCTGTCCGGCTCGCAGCAGATCAGCGTGTTCCTGACGCTCGATGCCGGGCGCAAGGACGTGGCCGAGCTGGAAAGCCGGCTGAAGGACAGCAAGCCCGGCGACTGGCGCTTCGTTTCCCGCGACGAAGCCCTGCGGCGGCTGCAGAACATCGAGGGCATGGCCGACATCGTCGCCGGCCTCAGCCGCAATCCGCTGCCGGACGCCTTCGTCATCGAGCCCAAGGACAGTTCCCCGGAAGCGCTGGAGCGCTGGCGGCAGACCTTCGCCGGCTGGCCCAAAGTGGCGCATGTGCAGCTAGATTCCGCCTGGGTGCGCCGCTTTGATGCCTTCCTGCGTCTGGCCAAGCTGGCGGTGACGCTGCTTGCCGGGATTTTCGCCGCCGGCCTGGTCGCCGTGACCTTCAACACCATCCGGCTGCAGGTGCTGGCCAACGCCGACGAAATCGAAGTGGCGCGCTTGATTGGCGCCACCGACGGCTTCATCCACCGGCCGTTCTACTACTTCGGCGCGCTGCAGGGCGGGCTGGGCGGACTGCTGGCGGCGCTGCTGGTCAAGCTGGGCATGGGCCTGCTGGCCGGCCCGGCGAGCGAACTTTCCGCGCTGTACGGCGGCCTGTTCCAGCTGCAGGGGCCGAATGCGCTGCATGTGCTGGGGCTGACCCTGCTCGGCGGCCTGCTCGGCTGGCTGGGCGCGCAAATCTCGGTCACGCTGTCGCTGCGCCAGATCGGCTGAACGCCGCGCCCGCATGCCGGGCGCACCACCGCCTTTTCCCCTTTTGCACGATTTTCCCTCGCGGGCGCTGCGAAATTTCCGTCAGCGCCGGAGGGGACTATCGCAGTTTCCTTGAATCCAAATTCAGGGCTCGCAGTACATGAGATTTTTTTGGATAGTTGAGGTGCTCTCGTTTCGTGTTGATGAAGCTCTTAATGTTCTGAGCAACAAGGGTTTTTTTCTAAAAAATTTTCTGAAATTTTCTATTGGAAGGAAAATTTCAGAAAAAATCGTATAATTCAAAGCTTGTCTTTTCTGGGCATACATCTTTAGCGGGGGGAAATATGGCGATGAGTGCCGAGTTGCTGCGTTTGATTGAGCGCAAAACCGGAATGTCCGTCGACAAAATTCAGTCTGGAACTATAAGTGAACGTCGCTTGGATATCGAGTCGAAGTTCCATCGGCCTATGCGGCTGTTCCGCCTGTTTCCTTTCATCGGACGCGGTTCCGTGATGGGGGAGTTCCTCCTCTCACACAGTGAGGTCAATAAGCTCCTCGACCGTGCACTTCGTTAACGAGGCCTCGAATTGGATCGCCCGTTGACAAGTGTGTTGCTTGTTCCACCCAGAGAGCCGACGACGATTGCAGAGCTTTTTTCGTTTTATCACGATTACGTGAAGGTGCTTTACAGTGCCGTC
>JBEBBF010000433.1:0-2864 GCA_041158545.1 Pseudomonadota bacterium
CGAGGCACACCGTCGTGATCTTCGACACGCGCAGTTCGGTGGCCGAATCCACGTTGCCATGACGCCACACCGACGCGTACAGGTCATGCGACACCGCCGATGCGCCGGACAGCGTCAGGCCAGCCACCACCGCCAGAATCGTGGCGAAGGCCACAGCGGAGATGAAGCCCATGAACAGGTCGCCACCGACAGCCTTGGACAGATGAACAGCGGCCATGTTGCCGCCGCCCTTGAGACCCTTGGCGATTTCGCCATTGACGAAGTAATCCGCCGGGTTGGGAATCAGGTTGGTGATGGCGCCGAAGCCGATGATGAAGGTCAGGATGTAGAAGTAGCCGATCCAGGTGGTTGCCCAGGCAACCGACTTACGGGCTTCCTTGGCGTTCGGCACGGTGAAGAAGCGCATCAGGATGTGCGGCAGACCAGCGGTACCGAACATCAGGGCCATACCAACGGAAATGGCGGAGATCGGATCCTTGATCAGTGCGCCCGGACCCATGATGGCATCCTTCTTGGTGTGCACTTCGACAGCCTTCGTGAAGAGGGCTTCCGGCGACAGGCCGAACTGGAGCAGCACGGCAACAGCCATGAAGGTTGCGCCGCCGAGCAGCATGACGGCCTTGATGATCTGCACCCAGGTCGTTGCGGTCATACCGCCGAAGAGCACGTACATCAGCATCACGACACCGACCAGAACTTCGGCGTAGACGTATTCCATACCGAAGAGCACCTTGATCAGCTGACCGGCACCGACCATCTGCGCAATCATGTAGAAAGCGACGATGACCAGGGAAGCGGAAGCGGCGAAGATGCGAACCGGGGTTTGCGAGAAACGGTAGGAAGCCACGTCAGCAAACGTGAACTTGCCCAGGTTACGCAGACGCTCGGCCATCAGGAAGGTGATGACCGGCCAGCCGACCAGCCAGCCGATCGAGAAGATCAGGCCGTCGAAGCCGTTGGCGAACACGAGGCCCGAAATACCGAGGAAGGAAGCGGCAGACATGTAGTCGCCGGCGATGGCCAGACCGTTCTGGAAGCCGGTGATACCGCCACCGCCCGTGTAGAAGTCAGCAGCCGACTTGGTCTTGGAAGCGGCCCACTTGGTGATGTAGAGGGTACCGCCGACGAACAGGGCGAACATGACGATAGCCGTCCAGTTCGTAGCCTGCTTCTGGGTGTTGCCGAGGTCGGCACCGGCGGCGATCGCAGCGCCTGCGGCGAGCAGGGCGACGAGGCCGGCAAGGATCTTGGTGAATTGAGTCATCTTACTTCTGTGCCTCCTTGATGATGGCTTCGTTGGTCGCGTCGAACTCGGTGTTGGCGCGGCGGACGTAAATCCAGGTCAGCACGATGGTGAACAGAATAACGCCGACACCGATCGGCACGCCGACGCTGGTCGTCAGGCCGGGGCCCATCTTCACTGCCAGGAATTCCTTGTTGTAAGCAACCAGGAGGATAAAGCCGTAGTAAGCAGCAGCGCTTACGATGGCCATGATGATCGAGTAAGTACTGCGCATGGCAATAAACTCGTGAAATTTCGGATTGGCTGTAATCCGATCCAGTGTGTTTTGCATAGATTTGCTCCTCAGACTTTTTGTTTATAGAGGCATTGCTGCGGAGCGTAATTTAGAGCCGGTGACTTACAAAGAGCTTACAGACGGTTACAAAGAAAAAACGGGAAATCCTTGATATGACATAAAAAAGCCCCGCACGGAGCGGGGCTTTTGGGACAGCGGTCAAGCGGGCCAGACGGACATTACATGCCCATGCCGCCCATGCCACCCATACCGCCCATGCCACCCATGTCGGGCATGCCGCCGGCCGGCTTGTCTTCAGCCAGTTCGGCCACCATGCATTCGGTGGTCAGCATCAGGGAGGCCACGGAAGCAGCGTTCTGCAGCGCGGTGCGGGTTACCTTGGTCGGATCCAGGACGCCCATTTCGACCATATCGCCGTAGTCGCCGGTGGCTGCGTTGTAACCGTAGTTACCCTTGCCACGCTGGACCTTGTCGACGACAACCGACGGCTCGTCGCCGGCATTGGCGACGATTTCACGCAGCGGCTGCTCCATGGCGCGCAGGACGATCTTGATACCGGCGTCCTGGTCATGGTTGTCACCCTTCAGCTTGCCGATGGCAGCACGGGCACGGATCAGGGCAACGCCGCCGCCGGCGACGATACCTTCTTCCACGGCAGCGCGGGTCGCGTGCAGGGCATCTTCAACGCGCGCCTTCTTTTCCTTCATTTCGACTTCGGTCGCAGCACCAACCTTGATGACGGCAACGCCGCCAGCCAGCTTGGCCACACGTTCCTGCAGCTTTTCCTTGTCGTAATCGGAAGTCGCTTCTTCGATCTGGATGCGGATCTGCTTGACGCGCGCCTGGATGCTATCGGCTTCGCCGGCACCATCGATGATGATGGTGTTTTCCTTGGAAACTTCGATCCGCTTGGCCTGGCCCAGATCCTTGAGGACAGCCTTTTCGAGCGACAGGCCGGTTTCTTCAGCGATGACGGTGCCGCCGGTCAGGATGGCGATGTCTTCGAGCATGGCCTTGCGACGATCGCCGAAGCCCGGCGCCTTGACGGCAACGGTCTTGAGGATGCCACGGATGTTGTTGACGACCAGGGTAGCCAGGGCTTCGCCATCGACATCTTCAGCGATGATCAGCAGCGGACGGCCGGCCTTGGCGACTTGCTCAAGAATCGGCAGGAGGTCACGAATGTTGGAGATCTTCTTGTCGAAGAGCAGAACAAACGGGTTTTCCATCAGCGCTTGCTGCTTGTCGCCGTTGTTGATGAAGTACGGGGAGAGATAGCCGCGATCGAACTGCATGCCTTCAACGACATCCAGCTCGTTAGCCAGT
>JBEBBF010000434.1:0-9836 GCA_041158545.1 Pseudomonadota bacterium
CGGCCCGGCTATGGCGCGGCAGGCAGCGCTTGATGTGGCCACCGGGCGTTACGTGGCCTTCCTCGACAGCGACGACTACTGGTTGCCGGGCAAACTCGGGCGGCAGCTCGAATTTATGGCCGCGCGGGACGCCGCCGTCAGTTTCACCCGATTCCGCCGGATTAACCAGGACGGTAGCCAGCTCGGCCACCTAATTTCAATCCCGGATCGGTTGGATTACCGTGGGCTGTTGTGCAACACCGCCCTGGCCACTTCTACAGTCATCGTCGATCGGGAGCGTACTGGCCCGTTCCGGATGACCAACACGTATTACGACGACTATGCCCTCTGGCTCAACTTGCTGAAGCGTGGCCATGTCGCCCACGGCCTGCAGGAGGACCTGATGCGCTACCGGGTTCTGAGCCAGTCTGTGTCGCGGAACAAGGGCAAGTCGGCGCGGATGGTGTGGCGCACCTACCGTGAGACCGAGCGTCTCTCGCCGCCGGTGGCGGCCTGGTGCTTCGCCCATTACGCCCTCAATGCTTGGCGCAAGTACCGGAATTTCTGAACGTGCGGATCCTCATCACCGGCGCTGGCGGTTTCATAGGGCGGGCTTGTGTCGCAGGCTTCGCTGCGGCGGGCTGGCAGGTGCGCGCGGTCAGCCGACAGCCTGCCCCGGCGCGGCCCGGCGTCGAGCGGGTACTCTCAAGGGATCCCGGCAGGGCCGACTGGACGGCACTGCTCCACGGGGTGGACTGCGTCCTCCATCTGGCCGGCGTCGCCCACAGGCCTGCTGCCAGCCTCGCGGAGTACGAGGACATCAATGTCCGACTGACCGGTGCACTGGCTCGGGCCGCCGTCGCGTCAGGGGTCGGGCATTTCGTTTACCTCAGCTCAGTCGCCGTGCATGGCCGCGACAGGGGGGATATTGACGAGACCATGCCGCTATGCCCGGGCGATGCCAACGGGCGGAGCAAAGCACTCGCCGAAGCGGCACTGCGCGAAATTGCCCGGGATACTCCAATGCATTGGACGGTCGTTCGTCCACCGCTGGTGTATGGATCCGATGCGCCGGGAAACTTCCGCCGTCTGGCGGTCCTCGTACGTCGCGGCATCCCGCTGCCCCTTGCTGCCGCGACGGCGCCGCGAAGCTACATTGGCATATACAATCTAGTGTCGGCCCTTTTATGCATCGTGGACAATCCAAAGGCTGCCGAGAAGACTTATCTGGTCAGCGATAACGATGATCTTTGCACCGCAGACCTGATCCGAGCGATGGCCCAGGGAGTTGGCCGGCAGGCGCGTCTTTGGTGGCTGCCCGCCGGGCTGCTAAGCCTCGGCGCAAGCCTGCTCGGCCGCAGCGGCGACGCGGAACGCATCCTTGGGCGCTTGCAGATTGATACCCGGGCGATCCGCCAAGAATTGGGTTGGGCGCCGCCGATCCCAGCCCGTGAGGGCATTGTTCGCGCCATGGCAGACAGCGCAGATGGACTGAATTGAATTTAATACTGGAAAAAAGACCAATGGAAAAGATACCTTATCCCAAGCAGATCGACCACTCCCGCTACCTTGGCGATGCCCTTGCTCACGAGACCAAGTACGGCCTTCCTGCCGAAGTCCGTTACTGCGTCCGCTGCGTGATCTCCAATCAGCGGCCGAATTCCGCGGTGGAGTACAACCATGTCAAGGAGAGCAAGAAGCGGACGATCAACCTCGATGACGACGGTGTGTGCGACGCATGTCGTTTCGCTGAGCAAAAACAGTCCGGAATCGACTGGGCGGAACGAGAACGACAACTGGTAGAGCTGTGCAACCAGCATCGGAGCAAGGACGGCAACTACGATTGCATTGTCCCAGGCTCCGGCGGCAAGGACAGCTTTTATGCCTCACATATCCTGCGGACCAAGTACGGGATGCATCCCCTGACCGTCACCTGGGCGCCTCATGTGTATACCGAGTGGGGCTGGAAGAACTTCCAGAGCTGGATCCACGCAGGGCATGACAATCTGCTGATGACACCAAATGGCCGTGTTCACAGGCTATTAACCCGGTTGGCAGTGGATAACCTGTTTCATCCCTTCCAGGCGTTCATGCTTGGGCAGAAGTTTTTGGCTCCCAAGATGGCCTTGTTGCATAAGATCCCGTTAGTCTTCTTCGGCGAAAACGAAGCCGAATACGGGAATCCTATAGGCGATACAGAATCAGCCAAACGGGATTGGTCATACTTCACGGCAGAAGACCAGTCAAAGGTTCATCTGGGTGGCGTTTCCGTTCCTAATCTCAAAAAGTTTTTCGGCCTCGAGCAGCAGGATCTGATCCCATATTTGCCTGCGGACCCGCACCAGATCGAGGCACAGAAAGTTGAGGTTCATTATCTGGGCTATTATCTAAAGTGGCATCCGCAGAGTTGTTACTACTACGCGGTAGAGCACGGGGGCTTCCAGGCCTCACCGGAACGCACACCTGGCACCTACAGCAAGTACAACAGCATTGACGACCGGATCGACGACTTCCATTATTACACCACCGGAGTGAAGTTCGGCATCGGTCGGGCGAGTTACGATGCGGCTCAGGAAATCCGCTCAGGCGATATCACCCGAGAGGAGGGGGTTGCCTTGGTCAAGCGCTTCGATCACGAATTCCCCGAACGCTTCGCCGACGAGATTTTCCGCTACCTCAGCATCCCAGCCAACGAATTCCCAGAGGCCAGCCGGATGTTTGAGCAGCCAACCATGACGCGCGAGTATTTCGTGGCCCTCGCCGACACATTCCGCAGTCCTCATCTGTGGAAGTGGGAGGACGGCCAGTGGAAGCTCCGCCACGCGGTGTGGCACGACCACCACCAGGTCCGCTGAGCGCGCCTCCCGATGAGCAACCTACGTATCATCCCCCGTCTGGACATTAAAGGGCCAAACCTAATAAAGGGCGTCCAGATGGAAGGCCTACGAGTCATGGGTGACCCCCAAGCGTTCGCCATCCGCTATTACGAGGCGGGGGCCGACGAGTTGGTGTACATGGACATCGTCGCTAGCCTCTACGGACGCAACAATCTCAGCGACATTATCCGCCGTGCCGCCGACCGGGTCTTTATTCCGATCACGGTGGGCGGCGGAATCCGTTCGGTTGACGACGCTCGTCATATCCTCCGCTCCGGCGCCGACAAGGTAGCAATCAATACCGCGGCGGTCGCGCGTCCCGAGTTGATCACTGAGGTGTCGCGGCGTTTCGGCTCCCAGGCGATGGTGCTATCTATTGAGGCGAAGCAGGTGGCCCCGGGCAAATGGGAGGCTTATACCGACAATGGCCGCGAACGGACCAGGCTTGATGTCCTTGAGTGGATCTGCCGCGGGGTAGAACTCGGCGCCGGCGAAATCCTCCTCACCTCGGTAGACCGGGAGGGCACACGGAAGGGCTTCGACATCGATCTGGTACGCCAGGTCAGCGCGGCGGTGCCGGTGCCGGTGATCGCAAGCGGGGGTATGGGCAGCATCGAGCATTTTATCGAGGCGGCGACTGCCGGCTGCGCGGATGCGGTGTCGATGGCCGACGTTCTTCATTACAACCGGATTCCCCTGGAGGCGATCCGCGATGCGGGCCGCCAGGCCGGGCTGGCGGTGAGGTCGATATGACGCAGAAGCCCATTACCCTGGTCGACTACGGCATGGCCAACCTTCTCAATGTCGCCCGCGCCTTCGAGCATTGTGGTGCCACAGTGCGCGTGGTCGAGACGCCGGACGACGTCCTCGCCGCCGAGCGCTTGGTGGTGCCTGGCGTCGGTGCGTTCCGGGATTGCCTAGACGAGCTGCGCCGCCGCGGCTTCGACGACGTCCTGCGCCGCTATGTGGATACCGGCCGACCGATGCTTGGCATCTGCGTCGGCATGCAGGCTCTGTTCGACGTCAGCGAGGAGTTCGGCGAACATCCCGGCCTCGGCCACCTGCCCGGGCGGGTTCGTGCGGTGCCGCGGCAGGCCGTCGATGGCGCCGCGCAGCGGGTGCCCCACATCGGCTGGAATCACCTTGTGCAGCCGGAGTCGGGCCGTGACTGGTCCGGCACTGTTCTTGAACCCTTCGTCGGCCAGCGGCCGGCGGTCTATTTTGTTCACTCGTTCGCTGCCCAACCTGAGGATCCAGCAGACCGGCTCGCCGATTGCGTCTATGGTGGACACCGGGTCTGTGCCGCGGTCCAACGCGGTAACCTGATGGCCACACAGTTTCATCCTGAACGCAGCGGCGAAATTGGGTTGACGATTCTTCATCGCTTCCTTGATATTTAGATATCTTGGTACGACAGCCGACAAAAATTATCAGACCGATGCGACTCAACACAAGGGTAGGCGATGCCACTTGAGACCGATCAGCGGTTTTTAGTCGTCAGCTTGGGCAGTATCGGTCGGCGTCACCTGCACAACCTGCGCGCGCTCCGGCCCCAGGCGCGTATCGGAGTTCTACGACTGACCCAGAGCGGGGCAAATGAAGAATTGCCGGAGGGCGCTGATCTGCAGTTCACGTCAATCAATGATGCTTTGGCCTTCGCACCTTCTGCAGCCATCATTGCTAGCCCAGCCTCAACGCATTTGGCTGTGGCTATGCCTTTGGCGCGGGCGGGCGTCCCTTTGCTGATCGAGAAGCCTCTGGCCACGAGCTGCACGGGCCTCAGCGAACTGCTCGCCGCGGCCGCCGGTATTCCGGTAATGGTGGCCTACAACCTACGGTTCCTGCCTTCCTTGATCGAGGCACGGTGCCTGGTTCATGACGGTGCGATCGGCGAGGTGCTCGTCGTCCGCGCCGAGGTCGGCCAGTACCTGCCGGCCTGGCGTCCTGCCAGCCGCTATCAGGATACGGTGTCGGCACAGCAGGCTCTGGGCGGCGGCGCGCTGCTCGAACTGAGTCACGAGTTCGATTACTTGTACTGGATGTTTGGCCTGCCGAGCCGGGTCGCTGCAAGCGGCGGCCGCTACAGCGCTCTCGAGATTGATGTGGAGGACATGGTCAGCGTTAATCTGGAATACGAGTCGCCGCGCCGCCTGGTCCATGTCCACCTGGACCTGCTCCAGCGCGCGACGACCCGCGGCTGCAAGTTCATCGGCAGCGAGGGCACCTTGCGCTGGGATGGCATTGCCGACACCCTCGAGCGTTATGTGCCGGCAGCGGGGGAGTGGCAGCAGGTCGACACTAGGCCCTGTCCCGATCGTAACGAGATGTACGTCGCCGAACTGGCCCACTTTCTCGATTGCGCGGCCAGCGGCCAGACTCCGCTGGTGGACTTGCGGGCTGCCCATGACGTGCTGGCCATCGTGGATGCGGCGCGGGCGTCGATAGCCTGCCAGTGCGCAATCAAGGTAAAGGGATATGGACAAGACTGATTTCAAGGCCGTCTGCTTCATTTTCGCCCGGGGCGGCTCGAAGGGCCTGCCCGGCAAGAACATCCGGATGCTCGGCGGCAAGCCGCTGATTGCCCATTCAATTGACATCGCACGGGCGAATCTGCGCCTGGCGTCGGTCGTCGTGTCGACGGACGATCCGGCGATTGCCGAGGCGGCCCGGGCCCACGGCGCCGAAGTGCCCTTCTTGCGGCCACCCGAACTGGCCACCGACACCGCTCCAGAATGGCTGGCCTGGCGCCATGCCGTAGAGTGGTACCGGCGCGAGCGCGGCGACTTCGACATCTTTCTCAGTCTTCCGGCCACCTCGCCGTTCCGCCGCCAGGAGGATGTGGATGCCTGCCTCGACCTGCTCGCCGGGGATCTGGCAGCCGACGGGGTGATCACCGTGCGCGATGCTGAGCGCAGTCCCTATTTCAACATGGTGACCCTCGATGCCGGCGGCTACGCCGGCCTGGTGATCCGGCCGGAGGGGAATATCGACCGCCGCCAGGATGCGCCGGTGGTATTCGACGTGACCACCGTCGCCTATGCGGTGCGCCCGGCCTTCATCCTGGCAGGCGAGCGCCTGTTCGACGGCCGCCTGCGGGTGGTGCGCGTGCCCGCCGAGCGGGCTCTGGACATCGACACTCCCTACGACTTCATGCTGGCCGAGGCGATCGCCGCCCACCTGGCCGCCCATCCCACCTGACGAATGCCATGAACCTTCCTCCTTCAAAGACGCTGTCATCACTGATGGACCTCCGCGGCCGGGTTGCCGTTATCACCGGCGGCGCCGGACATCTCGGCCGCGCGATGGCCGACACCCTAGCCGAGCTGGGGGCGTCGATTTGCCTGATGGACCGTAATGCCGAGGCTCTGGAAGCGGCCACCGCCGCCCTCGGCGAGCGCTGGCAGGTCAATGCTGCCGGGATTGCCGTTGATCTGGAGCAGGAGTCCCAGCGGGCGACCCTGCCGGCCCGGGTGGCGGAGCGCCTCGGCAATGCCGATATTTTGGTCAACAACGCCGGCTTCGTTGGCGAAAGCCAGCTTCAGGGTTGGGTCGTGCCCTTCGAGGAGCAGCGGATCGATACCTGGAGGCGGGCCATGGAAGTGAACGTGACCGCTGCCTTTCATCTGTCCCAGTTGTTCGCGCCCCAGTTGAAGGTGGCGGGGCGGGGCAGCATCGTCAATGTCAGTTCGATCTACGGCGTGGTCGGGCCGGACATGGGGCTCTACGAGGGCACCACGATGGGCAATCCGGCGGCTTATGCGGTCAGCAAGGGCGGGGTGCTGCAGATGACCCGCTGGCTGTCCACCGTGCTAGCGCCTGCGGTGCGGGTGAACTGCATCACCCCGGGGGGCATTGCCCGCGGCCAGCCGGCGGCCTTCGTCGAACGCTACGAGCGGCGCACCCCCCTCGGCCGGATGGGCCGGGAAGAGGATTTCAAGGGCGCGATCGCCTATTTCGCCAGCGACCTGTCGGCCTGGGTGACCGGCGAGAACCTGATGGTCGACGGCGGCTGGACAGCCTGGTGAAGACGGCATGAAGACACTGATCATTGCGGAAGCGGGCGTCAACCACAACGGCGACGAGGCCTTGGCCCTGGCCCTGGTGGACCGGGCGGCGGATTGCGGCGCGGACATCGTCAAGTTCCAGACCTTCAAGGCTGACAAGCTGGTCCGCAAGGGCGCGGCGAAGGCCGAATACCAGCAGCGGACCACCGGGGGCGGCGACCAGCACTCGATGCTGCGCAGCCTGGAACTGTCCGACGACCTGCACCGGAAATTGCTCGAGCGTTGCGCGGCGCGGGGCATCGAGTTCATGTCCACCGCCTTCGACGAGGACTCGGCGGACTTTCTCGTCGGCCTGGGCATGGGGCGGCTGAAGATTCCCTCCGGGGAGCTGACCAATCATCCCTTCCTTGCCCATCTGGCGGCGAAGAACCTGCCGATCATCCTGTCCACCGGGATGTCCACCCTCGACGAAGTGCGCGAGGCGACTGCGGTCATCGCCGCCGAGCGCGCCCGCCGGGGCTTTTCGGCCCCCCTCGGCGAGATGCTGACCATCCTTCATTGCACGTCAAACTATCCGACCCACCTGGAGGATGTGAACCTCCGCGTGATACCCATGCTGATCGAGGCCCTGGGTTTGCCCGTGGGGTATTCGGACCATACCGAAGGCATCCTGATCCCAGTCGCCGCGGTGGTGGCAGGGGCGGTGGTGATCGAAAAGCACTTCACCCTCGATCGTGGCCTGCCGGGTCCGGACCACACCGCATCCATTGAGCCCGGTGAACTGGCCGAGATGGTCGACCGGGTGCGCCAGGTCGAGCGGGCTCTCGGCGTTGCCGACAAGCAGCCGATGGCCAGCGAGATTCCCGTGCGCGACCTGGTCCGCCGCAGCGTGACTCTCATCCGCCCGCTGGCGGCTGGCGCCACGCTCTCCCGCGAGGACTTGGCCTTGCTGCGCCCAGGCGACGGCATCCCGCCGAGGGATCTGGAGCGGGTGATCGGCCGCCGCGTAGCCCATGCCCTGGCCGAAGGCACGACCTTGCAGTGGAGCGATCTGGCGTGAGCGAGGCAGTGCGCAGGATCTGCTATGTGTCCGGAACGCGGGCCGATTTCGGGCTGATGCAGTCCACCCTCCGGGCGATCGCCGCCGAGCCCGGGCTGACCCTAGACGTGGTGGTCACCGGCATGCACCTGTCGCCCCGCTTCGGCACCACGGTGGATGAGATCGTCGCCAGTGGCCTCCACGTCGCAGCGCGGATTCCGGTGGCTATCGAGGAGTCCACGGGATCGGCCATGGCCCGCAACTTGGCGGCGACCCTGGCCGGCTGCGTCGATGCCTTCGAGCGCCTGCGTCCTGACGTCGTATTGCTCCTCGGCGACCGCGGCGAGATGCTCGCCGGCGCCCTGGCGGCTATCCATCTGAACATCCCGATTGCCCATATCCATGGGGGCGAACGTTCGGGGACGGTCGACGAACCTGTTCGTCATGCCATTTCCAAGCTCGCGCATTTTCATTTCGTCTCGTCGGAGGACGCCCGGACGCGCCTGGTGCGAATGGGCGAGCGGGCGGAACATGTGTTCGTCAGCGGCGCCCCCGGCCTCGACGGCCTGGTCGAGCTGGCGGCCCTCGGTCGGGACGAACTGTGCGCCGGCGCCGGCTTCGACCCGGCGGCCCCCCTCGGCCTGATGGTCTATCACCCGGTGCTGCAGGAGGCCGGCGAGGCTGAGAACCAGGCCCGCGCCCTGGTGGAGGCCTGCTTGTCGCGGCAACTCCAGTTGATGGCGGTGATGCCGAACTCCGATGCCGGCAACGCCGGCGTGCGGCGGGTGCTGGAAGCATGTGCCGACCATCCCCGGATGTGCGTCCGCACCCATCTGCCGCGGCCAGAATTCGTTTCCTGGATGGCGGCCTGCGACCTGATGGTCGGCAATTCGAGCAGCGGCATCATCGAGGCGGCCAGCTTCGGCACGCCGGTGGTCAACGTCGGGATCCGCCAGAATCTGCGCGAACGTAATGCCAATGTGATGGACGTGGCCGCCCGCAGGGATGAACTGACGGCCGGAGTGGAGCGGGCACTCGTCCATGGCCGCTATCCGTTACGCAACGTCTATGGCGACGGCCAGGCCGGCCGGCGCATCGTTGCCCAGCTGCTGGCGGCCGATCTTTCCGCGGGCGTGCTGCTGAAGGCCAACACCTATTGATCAATCTGGATAGATGGACCGAACCGAATGACTAACGTCCTCTTCATGGGCCGCAAGCCCGTTGCCGCCCAGGCCCTGGCCTGGCTCATTGAACAGCCGGGGGTCAAGGTGGTCGGGGTGATCACCGACAGCCATCTGTCGGTCTCGCCCACTCGCGAGGTCGCTGATGCAAATGGCATTGCCGTACTGGACCGGGAGAGCATGGAACGGCAGGTGTTCGCCGGCCAGATGAAGGTGGACCTGGCACTGTCCGTCCTGTACTGGCAGAAGATCCGTGCGCCCCTGCTGGGCGCATGCCCGCGCGGGGTGATCAATTTCCATCCGGCGCCCCTACCGGCATACAAGGGCACCGCGGGCTACAACCTGGCGATTCTCGAGGGCCTCGACCAATGGGCGGTCAGCGCCCACTATGTGGACGCGGAGATCGATACCGGCCCCTTGATCGAGGTGAGCCCCTTCCCGGTGGATGTGGAGCACGAGACCGCCCTGAGCCTGGAGCGGAAGGCCCAGCCCGAGCTTCTTGCCCAGTTCAAGCGGGTCACCGGCCAGGCCCTCGCCGCCGCCGCGCCCCTACCAGCCACGCCCAATGTGGGCGGGCGCTACATCAGCCGGCCGGAGATGGAGGCGATGAAGGAAATGCGACCGGGGGACGACGTGCTGCGCAAGATCCGCGCATTCTGGTTTCCGCCCTACGATGGGGCCTGGGTGGATGTGGGCGGTGTCCGCTGCACCCTGGTCAGCCCTGAAATCCTGTTGACCCTGGCAGCCCCGGGGGTCA
>JBEBBF010000435.1:0-2772 GCA_041158545.1 Pseudomonadota bacterium
CGGGTTGGCTTTGGAAAAATTGATATTTTTGTTGTTTTTGTGAGGAGTCGAGCGTGTTTCAGTCGGTAAGTTTTGATCTGGATGTAACCTTGCTGGACACGGTTGCTGATCTGGCGCTGGCCTGCAACCTGATGCTGGCGGAGCTGGGTGAGCCGGGTCGTCAGGAAGAAGAGATTCGCCGCTTCGTCGGCCAGGGCATGCTGGTGCTGGTGGAGCGTTGTCTGACCCGTGGTGAGAAGCCGGCGGCCAGTCTTCTTGATGCCGGGGTGGCCGCCTTTCGCAAGCACTACGCCGAGGTCAATGGCCGGGCGGCGCAGTTTTACCCGGAGGTGCGGGAAGGACTGGAAGCCTGGAAGGCGAGTGGTCTGCCGCTGGCGGTGGTGACCAACAAGCCGGCTGCCTTCACGCTGCCGCTGCTGGAGCGAACCGGGCTGGCGGCTTATTTTTCCGCGGTGGTCTCCGGCGATACCTTGCCGCAGCGCAAGCCCAGCCCGGAGCCGATCTGGCACGCCTGCGCGCAAATGGGGACCGATCCGGTGCGCAATTTGCATATCGGCGACTCCCGCCACGACATCCAGACGGCCCGTGCGGCAGGCTGCACAATCTACTGTGTGCCCTATGGTTACAACGAGGGAGAGCCGGTGGACAGTGCGGATTGCGATGCGTTAGTATCCTCGCTCCTTGCGGCCGCCAAACTGGCGGGATACGCGAAATAAGCCCTTGATTACCGGCATTTTCTGCAGAAAGACGCGATTTCACATGGCCAAGCAGCTTCTTTGGGACGAATGGCAGGGTTGGCGCCGCTGGCGTCGCTGAAACTGACCTGTTATTGCCGGCCCACTCCGCCGGCCCCGAGCTTGTTTGCATGATTTGCCTGTGAGACTGAAATGACCGAGACCGAATTCAACGCCCTGGCGGCGCAAGGCTACAACCGCATCCCCGTTACCCTCGAAACCTTTGCCGATCTCGACACGCCGCTGTCGATCTACCTGAAGCTGGCCCACGGCCCCTATTCCTATCTGCTGGAATCCGTCCAGGGCGGCGAACGCTTCGGCCGTTACTCCATCATCGGCCTGCAGGCGCTGACCCGCATCGCGGTGTATGGCCACCAGGTCCTGGTGCTGACCGGCAACCGGATCGCCGAACGCGAAGACGACACCAATCCGCTGGATTTCATCGGCAAGTTCATGCAGCGCTTCCGTGCTGCGCCCAGCAGCGGCCTGCCCCGATTCTGCGGCGGTCTGGTGGGCTGCTTTGGCTACGACACCGTCCGTTATGTCGAAACCCGGCTGACCCGCTCGCAAAAGCCCGGCGACCTGGGCACCCCGGACATCCTGCTGCTGCTGTCGGAAGAACTGGCGGTGGTGGATAACCTTTCCGGCAAGCTGACGCTGGTGGTGTATGCCGAACCCGGCGTCCCCGGTGCCTACTCCAAGGCCAGGGCCAGGCTGAAGGAACTGCTGGCCCGGCTGCGGGCGCCGGTGTCGATTCCGGGCGAAACCCCGACCCAGTCGCAGCCGGCCGTCTCGATCTTCGGCGAAGCCGCCTTCAAGCAGGCTGTGCTGAAGGCCAAGCGTTACATCAAGGACGGCGACATCATGCAGGTCGTGCTGTCGCAGCGGATGACCAAGCCCTACACCGCCAGCCCGATGGCGCTGTACCGCTCCTTGCGCTCGCTGAATCCCTCGCCGTACATGTTCTATTTCGATTGCGAGGACTTCCACATCGTCGGCGCCTCGCCGGAGATTCTGGTCCGGCTTGAGGGCGACCTCGTCACCGTGCGGCCGATTGCCGGCACCCGTCGCCGTGGTGCCAACAGCGAGGAAGATGCTGCGCTGGCCGAAGAACTGCTGGCCGACGAAAAGGAAAGGGCCGAGCACGTCCAGTTGCTCGACCTCGGGCGCAATGACTGTGGCCGGGTGGCCCAGGTCGGGAGCGTCAAGCTGACCGAAGCGATGGTCATTGAGCGCTATTCCCATGTGATGCACATCGTTTCCAACGTCGAAGGCCGGCTGCAGCCGGGCCTGGACGCGCTGGATGTCCTGAAGGCCACCTTCCCGGCGGGGACCGTCTCCGGCGCCCCCAAGGTCCGGGCGATGGAAATCATCGACGAGCTGGAGCCGGTCAAGCGCGGCATTTACGCCGGCGCCGTCGGCTACCTTGGCTTCAATGGCGACATGGACCTGGCGATCGCGATCCGCACGGCGGTCGTCAAGAACAAGGAACTGCACGTCCAGGCGGGCGCCGGCATCGTTGCCGATTCCGACCCGGCTTCCGAATGGCAGGAAACCCAGAACAAGGCGCGGGCGGTGCTGCGCGCTGCGGAAATGGCGGAGCACGGGCTGGATACCCGGCTGGACTGAGCCGTCACCCTTCCCCAATGAGCAAGGGCCGCGTTTGCGGCCCTTGCTCATTGGGGAATTGGGTGCCGTTCAGCCGCCGAAGAAGCGCTTCAGCGAGCGGGAGAGCCAGCCGCTTTCCTGCTTGTCCTGGACGATGGCCTGCATGCTGCCCTTGACCGCGCCGACGTAGGCGGCATCGTCATTGCGGATGTGGTTGTACAGCCACTTGCTCAGCATGGTGTTCAGCTCCTCGGCGACATCCTCGCCGCCGGTGAAACGCATCTGATATTCGCTGACCCGCTTGATGAACAACTCGTGGATGCGCTTGTGCGCCTTGCAGAACTGGTAGCCCGCATCCTCCATCAGGGCTTCTTCAAAGGCGAAATGGGAGATCGTGTAATCGGTCATCTCGCCCAGCACGTCGCCGACG
>JBEBBF010000436.1:0-3391 GCA_041158545.1 Pseudomonadota bacterium
CGGATCACCGACATCGGCACCCAGCGGACCAATCTGACCCGGCAACTGACCGCCACCGAAACCCGGCTGCGCGCCCAGTTCACCTCCCTCGACACCCTGATGGGTAAAATGTCCACGACCAGCACTTACCTGTCGCAACAGCTCAGCGCACTGAGCAGCCTGAAATAACACTGGAAAGACATCGCATGTTTGGAAGCCGGGGTATCGAGCAATACCGCAAGGTCGAAGTGGAAACCAGCGTTCCCGAAGCCAGCCCGCACCGTCTGGTGCTGATGCTGATGGATGGGGCGCTGGTCGCCATTGGTATTGCGATCACCAAACTCAAGGAAAACGACATCCCGCACAAGGGCGAAGCCATCTCCAAAGCCATCGCGCTGATCGACGAAGGCCTGCGCCCCAGCCTGAACCTGGAAGAAGGTGGCGACATCGCCCGCAACCTGGACTCCCTCTACGATTACATGGCGCAGCAGCTGTTCCTGGCCAACCTGCACAACGACAGCCAGAGACTGGAAGAAGTCTCGGAACTCCTCAGCGACATCCGCGACGCCTGGCGGACCATAGGCGGCAGCGACGACCTGACCCAGGCCCCGGCTCCGACCCCCGCGCCCTGAGTCCGCAGTGAACCCACTCCTCGCCGATCTGGTCACCCACTGCGAACAGCTGTTGCAACTCGCCGAAGCCGGGCGCTGGGAGGACGTCGAAACCCGGGCCGAAACCATGGGCGAACTCTGCGACCAGGTCCGGCTGCTCCCGGCAGACGTCCTGCAGACCGAAGACAATCAGGCGGCGATCCAGCACTTCCTCAGCCTCTTCCCGCAGCTTTCCGCACCGCTGCAAAGCCAGCTCGACGAGCTGCGCGCGCAGATGGCGATGCAGCGCAACCAATCCCGACTCCAGGGTTACAGCGTCCGTTTCGGTAGCTGAGCACCATGATCCCGGCCGATGTCGCCAGTCGCCTGCGCCTGACACTGCCCGATCAGCTCGGTGCCCCCCAGGCGGCCTCGCCCGCCGGCCAGCTCAACGACGTCCTCTCCGACCTGGTTCCCGGCCAGCGCCTGACCGCCGAAATCCAGCAGATGCTGCCCAACGGCGCCTACCGGGCGCTGGTCAATCAGCGCGACATCACGCTGGCCCTGCCCTTTTCCGCCAAATCCGGCGACACGCTGGAGCTGGAAGTCGTCGATCAGGACGGCCGGCTGACCCTCGCCGTCGTCACCGGGCGCAAGGACGCCAGCAGCAGCACGCCGACCGCCGCCGCGGAAACCCGACTCAGCCAGGCCGGCCGGATGATTTCCGACCTGCTCGCCGAAGCCACGCCGGGCAAGGAGCAAAAAGCCACGCCGCTCAACGGCAACCAGCCGCTGACCAGCAGCATGCCCACCAAGGCCGCCGATCTGGTGCCACTGCTGCAGCAAGCCCTGAGCCGCAGCGGCATGTTCTACGAATCCCACCAGGCCCAATGGCTGTTCGGGCAACGTCCGACGGAACAACTCCTTAGCGAGCCCCAGGGACAACTATCACCGCGGCTGCAGCAACACGCCGAGACGCCAGCCGGCCACAGCGCCGCCGCGCTGGCCCAGACCGCCCAGCCCGACGACCGCAAGGAAATCAGCCGCCCCGGCGGCGACACCCCGCGCAGCGACCTCCAAACGCCATCAGCCGAGCGCAACAGCACACCGCAACCGGTCGCCCCGGATGCCCTGCCGCTGGTTCGCCAGCAGCTGGAAGCCCTGGCCAGCCAGACCTTCGTCTGGCAGGGGCAAATCTGGCCGGGCCAGCAGATGGACTGGGAAATCCGCGAGGAAGAACGCCAGCAGAGCCAGGGCGGCGAAGAAGAACCCAGCCGCTGGCAAACCCGGCTGCGCCTGAACCTGCCGCATCTGGGCCAGGTGGAAGCCGTGCTGCAATTGCAGGGCCGCCAGGGCCTGGGCGTCGTGCTGCAGGCCAACGATCAGCAGGGCGCGCAAACCCTGCAGGCCGGCGGCAGCCAGCTGCAGCAAAGGCTGGCCGAGGCCGGGCTGACCCTCAACAGCTTCCAGGTGATTCCCCATGCCCAGACCTGAGCAGATGCGGGAAGCCGTCGCGCTGGCCTACGGTCAGGTGGATGCGGCACCGCGGGTCGTCGCCAAGGGCCGGGGCATCATCGCCGAGCAGATCATTGCCCGCGCCCAGGAGCACGGCGTCTATGTCCACGAATCCCCGGAACTGGTCTCCCTGCTGATGCAGGTGGACCTCGACCAGCACATTCCCGGCGAACTTTACCTGGCCGTCGCGGAACTGCTGGCCTGGCTCTACGTGCTGGAACAGGGTGGCAATCCCACGCCGCTGGCCCTGAACTTGCCACCGCGACCAGCGGAACCCTGACCGGGGCAGGGGTTTTGAATTAAACTTGCAACCATTCACCTCACCCGAATCCGCCATGTCCGTAGTCGAAGAGGGCATCACTTCGGAAAGCTCGGCGCCGGACCTGGAACTCGCCGACTCCGACGCCTTCAGCAAATACCTGCTCCACACCCGCACTGAAATTGCCTTCGTGCTCAATGCCGTGGTGCAACGGGATTGCCTGTTGTGCGCCTATTTCAACGGCCATCAGTCGCATTTCCTGACCCGCCTCTACGGTCTGGCCGACGACAAGCTTTATCTGACGCCGCCCCCGGACGAAGCCACCTACCGCCGTGTCCTCGATACGGAAAACTTCACGGTGACGACCAGCCTCGACCGGGTCAAGGTGCAATTCCAGATCGAAGACTTCCGCCCCTCGGTATTTGCCGGCCGGCAAGCCCTTGCCGCCGACTTGCCGGACTCGCTGCTGCGCCTGCAACGACGGGAATATTTCCGGATGGCGATGTCGATGTCGCAGCCGGTCAAATGCCAGGTGCCGCTACGCGATGGCAGCCATCTCGATCTGGTGATCCTCGACATCAGCGGCGGCGGCATCGGCCTGATGGCGATGGACAACATTGCCCACCATTTCGAGGTCGAACGGGTCTACGCCAACTGCAAGGTCAACCTGCCGGAAGAAGGCACGCTGCAGTTCAATATGGGCGTCCGCAACATGTTCCCGGTCACCACCAAGAGCGGCGCCCGCTACACCCGGATCGGCTGCGAATTCCTCAACCTCCCCGGCACCCGGCTGACCATGGTCCAGCGCTTCATCACCCGGATCGAGCGGGAACGCAAGGCCAAACTGACCCGATTCTGAGGATTTGCCCTGGCGATTGCGGCTCCCGGCAACGCAATCGAACCCGGAAAAAGCGAAAGGCGGCCGCAGCCGCCTTTTTCATTGGGCAATCCGGACCGCTCAAACCTGCATGTTCATCAGGTCCTGATAGGCATTCACCAGGCGGTTGCGCACCTGAACCATTTCCTGGAAGGAAACGCTGGCCGTCTG
>JBEBBF010000437.1:0-2999 GCA_041158545.1 Pseudomonadota bacterium
AACCGGCCCGGTCGATCCTGCACGGCGTCGATTTCCGCATTGCCGCCGGCGAGACCGTTGCCGTGGTCGGCCCGTCCGGCTTGGGCAAATCGACGCTGGCGCGGCTGCTGTTCCGCTTTTACGACGTCCCCGCCAGCCACGGCGCGATCCGCATCGGCGGCCATGACCTCCGCCAGTTGCAGCAATCCAGCCTGCGTCAGGCCATCGGCATCGTTCCCCAGGATACGGTGCTGTTCAACGACAGCATCGCCTACAACATCGGCTACGGCCGGCCGGGCGCCAGCGAGGCGGAGATTCGTGCCGCCGCCACCGCCGCCCAGCTCGACGATTTCATCGCCGCACTGCCCCAGGGCTACGCCACCCGGGTCGGCGAACGGGGGCTGAAGCTCTCCGGCGGCGAAAAACAGCGGGTCGCCATCGCCCGTGCGTTGCTGAAAAACCCGCCGATCCTGATTTTCGACGAGGCCACCTCGGCGCTCGACTCCCGCACCGAGCAGGCCATCCAGGGCCAGCTGGAACTGGCGGCCCGCGGTCGCACCACGCTGGTCATCGCCCACCGCCTCTCCACGGTGATGCACGCCGACCAGATTCTGGTGATGGACCAGGGCCGGATCATCGAACGTGGCCGCCATCCGGAGTTGCTGGCGGCGGGCGGCCGTTACGCGGAAATGTGGGCGCTGCAGCAGAGGGATCAACATGGCGAACCCGACGCAGCCTAGCCTTCCCGACCTGCGGCACAACCGCTGGCTGGCGCCCTTGCTGGTGCTGTGCATCGCCCTTGGGCTGACGGTGCTGGCCTGGCGGCATCAGCTGGCGGAGGACAGCCAGGAACGCAGCGCCAATTTTTCGATCCAGAGTGCGCTGATCACCGTCGAGCTGCGCGACCGGCTGCGGCATCACGCCCAGTTCCTCCGGGATTTGCGCGGTTTCATCGCCAGCCGCAGCACGCCTGATCAAGCTGCCTGGCAGCACTATGTCCGCTGGATCGAGCTACCGCCCCAGGGCCACGGCATCCACGCTTTCGGCTACGCGCCGCTGCAATCGGCCGCGACGGCCCACGCTGAAGGCGGGGAAACCGGCCGGCTACCGGTCACGCTGCTCGCCCCGGATACGCCGCTGAACCGTCGCAGCCTGGGCTTCGACCTGCTGTCGGAAGCCGTGCGTGCCGACACCGTCGCGCTGGCGCGGGACAGCGGCGAGGTGGCGCTGACCGGCCGCATCCGCCTCAGCATGGAGTCGGATCCGGAGCAGGCGCAGCCCGGTTTCCTGATGCTGCTGCCGCTTTACCGCGGCGCGGCGACGCCCGCCAGCGTCAGCGAACGGCGCAAGGCTTTTGCCGGCGTGGTCTTCATCGCCTACCGGATGCAGGATTTTGTCCAGACGCTGAATTACGCCCGCTCCAGCCTGGTCGGGCTGCAGGTGTTCGATCAGGCCGGCTACGACAGCGACCGCGGCGGTGAGCTGCTGACGCTGTTTTTCGAGTCGGAGCCGGGTTTGAGCGGCCAGCCGCCCAACGAGGAAAGGGAAATGGATTTCGGCCAGCGCGCCTGGCTGCTGCGCTTTCACGACCGCAGCAGCCTGAGCGAGGGCGGCTTCCGGGAAACCCGGCTGATCCTGGCCGGCGGCGTGCTGATCAGCCTGCTGCTCGGCGCGCTGGTGATGGTATTGACCAGCCAGCGGCAACACGCCGAGGCGTTGGCGCGGCGCCGCAACCGGGAGCTGGTGCTGTCCGAGGAGCGATTCCAGCTGGCGACCGGCAGCACCGGCGACGGGCTGTGGGATCTCGACCTGGTGCAGGGGCAACTGTATTGCTCGCCGCGGCTGCTGACGATGCTGGGCCGGGCGCCGGATGCAGGGAGGTTGCCGTTGAGCGAAATCGAGTTGCGGGTGCATCCCGACGACCGGGCCGGGCGCCGCCAGGCCTTTGTCGCCCACATCCGCGAACGGCGCCCCTACGATGTGCAGTATCGGCTGGATCAGGGCGGTGGGCGCTGGCATTGGTACCGGGCGCGGGGCCAGGCAGTGTGGAACGCGCAGGGCCGGGCGGTGCGGATGGTCGGCTGGCTGAGCGACATCACCGTCAGCAAGGCACTGGAGGCGGAAAACCAGCGGCACCGGGAAAAGCTGCATCTGCTGGTCGAGGAGCGGACGGCGCATCTGCAACGCGCCATCGCCGTGGCCGAAGCGGCGAACCGGGTGAAATCCGAATTCCTGGCCAACATGAGCCACGAATTGCGCACGCCGATGCACGCGATTCTCAGCTTCGCGATTCTGGGCTGCGAAAAAGCCAGCCATGTCGAACCCGGCCGGCTGCAGCAGTATTTCGAACGGATTCGCCAATCTGCGCTGCGCTTGCTGGATCTGGTCAATGACCTGCTGGATCTGGCCAAGCTGGAGGCCGGCAAGATGGCCATCCAGTTGCGCCGGGAAAATGTGGCCGAGCTGATCGAGGCTGTGGTCGCAGAATTGGAGCCGCTACTGACGGCGCGCAATTTGCGCCTCGAATTCGATCAGGGGATGCAACCGCTGTTCCTGTCGGTGGATGCCCAGCGGTTTGCCCAGGTGATGAACAACATCCTGTCCAATGCGATCAAGTTTTCCTACCCGGAGGCCTGCATCCGGATACGTACCACAGCTTCGGAACTGTTGTTGCCGGACGGAAACGGCACGCTGGTGCACTTGCCGGCGCTGGCCATCGCAGTCAGCGACCAGGGCGTCGGCATTCCGGAAGGGGAGCTGGAGAGCATTTTCGACAAATTCACCCAGAGCAGCCTGACCCGCACGGGCGCCGGCGGCACCGGCCTGGGTTTGGCGATTTGCCGGGAAATCATGCACGCACATCGTGGTACGATTGTCGCCCACAATAATCCCCAGGGCGGCGCGACCTTTGTGCTGACTTTCCCCTGCGGGGCAGCCCCGGAAGATCCGCCGCGGATGGAGAAGGATTAATGCCCGTTACCCGTATTCTCGTTGCCGATGATGAACCACTCAATCTGGAA
>JBEBBF010000438.1:0-3051 GCA_041158545.1 Pseudomonadota bacterium
GGCCAGATAGGCTTCCTTCCGGGTCTCGCCGCCCAGGCCGGCCAGATCGATGAAGTCGATGTCCTCGTGCAGCAGCTGGGCATCCGGCGTCCATACCAGCTGGCCACCGGCGCTGCCCAGACGCAGGCAGAGATCGACGTCGCCGAACAGGTATTGGTAAGCCTCGTTGAAGCCGCCCAGGCGGGCGAATTCGTCGCGGCGCAGCGCCAGACAGGCGATGTCCAGCGCCGACAGCTCCTGGGCGCAGAGCAGCCGGCCAAAGTAGCCGCTGTCCTCCAGGCGCTGGCCGCGGCCCAGGGATTCCGCCTGACCGCCAAGACCGAGGATGCGCCCGGCGGAAACGATTTCCCCCTTGGCGTTGAACAGCTTGCCGCCGACGGCGACCACCTCCGGCTCGGCCAGCTGGGCCAGCAGCGCCGGCAGCCAGTGGGTATTCAGCGGCACCGCGTCGGCGGCCAGGAACAGCAGCACCTCGCCGCGGGCCTGGCCGGCCAGCAGGTTGGCCAGCCGGTAATAGCCGCCGTCCAGGCTGTCGGCTGCGAAGACCCGCAGCTGCGGGTTGCCGATCTGGTCGAGCGCATCCAGCCATGTCCGGGTCGCCGGGTCGTCGGACAGGCAGTCGAGCAGCAGCAGTTCCACCCCGCCTTGCTGGGTCTGGTTGAGCAATTGTTCCAGTGAACGCTGCAGTTGCGGCAGATGATTGCGCACCATCACCAGGATGGAGACCGCCGGTTGCGCGGTGTCAGGCCCGGCTTCCAGCCGGTAGCTGCCGGCGATCTGGCCGGGGCGGGCCAGGTTGGCCGAGCCGCTGCGCGCCAGGTGGCCCGCCAGCACCTGCTGGCCGATTTCCACCAGGCTCTGGGTGGCCTGGTTGCCCAGGCTGCGTTCCGTCGAGCGGTGGTAGAGCACGTCGGCGACATGGCAGAAGGCCGCCCGGCCCAGGAGCTCGTGGGTGCGCAGGTGCAGGTCGTAATCCGCCATCCCCGCTGCTTCCGCCCGGTAGCCGCGCAGCTGGGTGAAGGCCTGGCGGCCGAGCAGGTAGAAGTCGCCCAGGTAGGGCAGGCTGCGCAGGTAGGCGAGGTTGAAATCGGGCTTGAAGAAGGGCTGGTCCAGGCTGCCTTCGGCCGGCTGGAAACGGTCCTCATCGACATAAACCAGCTGGCGGGCCGGGTCGAGCCGGGCGGTTTCCAGCATCAGCAGCAGGCTGTGCGGCACCAGCATGTCGCCGGCGTTGAGGATGCCGAACCAGTCGGCGTCGCTGCTGGCAAACAGCGGGTTCAGCGCGGCGTGGCTCAGGGTTTCGACCTGCACCCACTCCATCCGCTCGCCGGCGCTGAATTCCGCCGGGGCGGCCAGCGTGCTGACGATGCTGACCCGGACCCGGTCGTAAAGCTGGTCGGCCAGGCTCTTGATCGTCGCCGGCAGCAGGGAGAGCCGGGCGGCATCGGTCACCACGGCCAGATGCACCCGCGGCCGGTAATGGCTGTCGAGTTGCTGGTCGTAAAGCTGGGCTTCGGAACGGGTGATCTGGTGGTCGGCCAGCAGCTTGGCGTAGACCTGGGCCGGACCCTGCTGGAACTGGCCGGGGGTGTCGTAGCCGACCAGTTGTTCCTGACCGGGCTCGACCACCAGGAAGAACTGCAGGCTGCACAGCTCGTAGAGTTCTTCCAGCGACACGTTCTTCAGCACCATCTTGCCGGTGTCGAGGTCGCAGGGGCAGAGGTTCTGGTGCCGCTCCAGCACGCCGCGCAGCCGGGTGTCGATCCCGAAGGTGTTGCGGACGACGTGGTAGCCGGTTTCGTGGAAGAAGCGCAGCAGCTCCTTGTAGGTGAAGAAGCGGATATGGGTGATGTCGAGCAGGCCCAGCCGCTCATAGCGGAAATAGCCGCGGGACAGGTCGTCCATCAGCGCCAGGTTGCGGACATTGGGGATGCTGATCACCACCTGCGCCCGCGGCGACAGGTAGGGGCGCAGCTTTTCCATGACCTGCCAGGGGTTGTACATGTGCTCCAGCACGTCGGCCAGGATCACCGCATCGACGCTGCCGGGGGCGATGCCCTCGGCGGCCAGATCGTAATCCTCGAATTTGCCGATCAGCACCCGGTCCAGCCGCTGGCTGGCGATCCGGGCGGCGGCCCGGTTCAGCTCGAAGCCCCAGGCTTTGGCCTCCGGATAACGCTGCTTGAACAGCGCCCCGGTGCCGCCGGCGGCGCAGCCGATGTCGATCAGCAGCTTGGGGTCGTTGGTGAAATACTCGACCAGATCGCCGCGGGCGCCGCCGTGGTAGCCGGTGGCGTCGATGTCCGGGACATCCAGGCATTCCTTCCAGACATAGGGGCTGGCGCTGGGGCGGCACAACTGGGCCATCAACTCGGCCAGCCGCTCGGCGGCGAGGCCGTCGCTGCCGGCGTTGTAGCGGGGCGCCGCGGCGAGCATGTCCCGGCGGCAGCTTTCCCGCAGCGCCGGGTCGGAAAGCAGTCCGGCCAGCGTCACGCTCAGGTCTTCCGGGCTGGCTTCGAGAATGCCGCTCTCGGCGTCGAAACTGGGGCCGAGACGCAGGCCGACGTCGGTCAGCACGTTAACCGCCGGGGTGCCGCAGATCAGCGCCTCGACCAGCAGGTTGGAATCCTGGGCGACGATCACGTCGGCGCCCAGCATCCAGTCCCGCGCCGCTTCGGCGATGTAGGGCACGCTCTCCGGCGTCAGCCCGGCGGCGGCGTACAACTCCTCCAGCCGGCTGCGGGCGAAATTCTGGTTGCTCGGCCGGTCCTTGATCACCGCCTGCAGCGGGATGCCGGCGGCGCGCATCTCGGCGACCGCCTGCAGGAAGGCAAAGAGCGAACGGCCGAAGACCTTTTCGTCGGACAGGGCGCTGAGGTTGTGCGCCCAGGTCGGGCCGAACACGACGATGGGCAACTGCGGGTTCAGCCCGTGGCGCTGGCACGGCCCTTCACCGTCCATGACCAGCTGGTCGCCGATTACGCCGCGGTCTATGGCCAGCGCAGCGTCGAAAGCTATGTCGATCTCGGCATCGCGCCGGAGCGGCTGCGG
>JBEBBF010000439.1:0-5107 GCA_041158545.1 Pseudomonadota bacterium
TCGATACCGGGACGTCCGGGATTTTCACCGGCGACATGTTCGGCCTGTCCTACCGGGAGTTCGATGTGGCGGGGCGTCCGTTCATCTTCCCGACGACGACGCCGGTGCAGTTCGAGCCGGACGCGATGCAGGCTTCCATCGAACGGCTGCTGGCCTTGCAGCCGGAGGCGATGTACCTGACCCACTACAGCCGGATCGGCGATGTCCCGACCCACGGGGCGACGCTGCTGCGCCTGCTGGCGGCGATGGTGGCGATTGGCGAGGCGGAGGCCACGCCGGACGACGCCCGCCATGGGCGGATCAAGGGCAGGCTGACCGGCTTGCTGCGCGACGAGTTGCGCCAGCATGGCTGTACGCTGCCGGAAGCCGAAATGCTGGCGCTGCTGGAAACCGATCTGGAGCTGAACGCCCAGGGGCTGGAAGTCTGGCTGGACACCCGGCGCAAGCACTGAGCCGCCAGCGCAGCGAGGTGACGCTTAGTGACGCTCAGGTGGCCAGGCGGTTGATCACCTGGGCCGCTGCCATCAGGCCAAAGGTGGCGGTGACGCAGATGGAAGAGCCAAAGCCGGCGCAGTTGAGCCCGGCCGGGCCCGTGGCCGCGGCGCCGGCCTCTGCCGGGGCGCAGGCCTGGGTCGGATAGCGCAGCGGCTCGGTCGAATACACCGCGGTGACGCCGAATTTGGCCTGGCCACCGCGGGGGAAACCGTGGGACTTGCGCAGCTGGCTGCGGACCTTGGCCAGCAGCGGGTCCTGTTCGGTGCGGGCCAGGTCGTCGCAGCGGATGCGGCCGGGGTCGATCTGCCCGCCGGCGGCGCCGGCGGTGACGATGGGAATGCTCGCCGCCTTGCAATGGGCAATCATCAGCGTCTTGATCCGCACGTTGTCGATGGCGTCGATCACGGCGCTGAATTCGGGGGTGATCAGCCGCGGCAGGTTGTCGGCATCGACGAAATCCTCAATCGCCTGGACCCGGCAAGCCGGGTTGATCGCGCGCACCCGCTCGGCCATCGCACCGACCTTGGCCTTGCCGTATTCGTCGCCCAGCGCGTGGAGCTGCCGGTTGGTGTTGGATTCGGCGATCATGTCCAGGTCGATCAGCGTCAACGCGCCGATGCCGCTGCGGGCCAGGGCTTCCACTGCCCAGCAGCCGACACCGCCGATGCCGACCACGCAGATGTGGGCCGCACGGAGCGCCGCGGCGCCCTCGGCGCCATACAGTCGGGTCATGCCGCCAAAGCGGCGCTGGTCCAGGGTGTCGCTCAATGGGCCGCCTCTATGGTTTTGCGGATCACGGTGTTGAAGGCGCTGATCCATTCCGGGGCGAACTGGTTGTCGCAGGCGTTGATTTCGGCAATGGCGCGCAGCACCGAGCGATTGCGGCCACGGTGGCTGTGCTTGAGCATGATGGCCTCGAAGGCATCGACAATCGCCAGAATCTTGGCGCCGGCGCAGATTTGCGCCTGCTTCAGCCGTCGCGGGTAGCCGCCGCCGTCGGGCATTTCGTGGTGCTGGCGAACCATTTCCGCTGCCGCATCCCAGCCAGGCATCCGCTCGACCAGGCCGGCGGCGTAGAGCGGGTGGTGGTGCAGCAGCAATTTTTCCTCCGGGTTGATCCGCTCGACCTTCAGCCACAGGGATTCCGGCAGGAACATCATCCCGATGTCGTGCAAGTAGACGGCGGCTTCCAGTTGCACCGGGTCGACCGGGTTGTCGGCCAGCTTGTTGGTCTCCAGCGCCAGCCGCAGGATGCGGGTGGTCCGGCCCTTGAACAGCGGCGAGCGGGCTTCGAATTGCAGCGCCAGACTGCGGAAGAAATGCAGGTCGGCGACGACGGATTCGTTCTGCCCCTTGCCGTAGGGAATCTTGCCCCGGTTGAGCCCGGCGGAAACCACCGGCGAAAAGCCGGTGACGGCCTCGATCATTTCCCGGCTCAGCTCGTCGATCTGGTCGGCGCGGGCCATCGCCAGCTTTTCCAGCCCCTGGACCAGGGTGAGGAGGCGCAGGCTTTCCAGGGATTTCAGGTGCAGCAGCCCTTCGGTGGCCAGCTCCAGCCGGTCTATCGCCAGCAGGATCGCCTCGGCCAGCAGGTCGGAAAACCCCAGTTCCCCTTCGCGCAGCCGGGTCAGCAGGGTTTCGATGGGGTGGGTGACGATCACCGCCAGCTGCACCTTGGTCAGCGCCGCGTCGCCCTTGATGTTGTGCACGGCGCGGAACAGCGAGGCGATCAGTTCCCGGTCGCCGGGCGTCTTTTTCAGGTTGGCGACATCGCGGCCGATTTCCTGGGCGCGTTCACCCAGCACATCGGCAAATTCCTGCAGGGCATCCCGGTCCTGAATGGTGGGAGCAATAACCGAGCGCACGTCCATGGCAGCCTCCGGCGATTTATTCACAAACAAAAAGTGTAGCCCAAGGGGGCGGAATTGGCGCCGGATCGCCGACTTTTCACACAAGCCAGCCAAAATTGATCCATCGCCTTGACGCGCCAGCGGCCTCCCCCTAACATCCCGCCCTTTACTCGCCAGCCGCAGATTGTGAACCTGGATCAGCTTTACGCCCTCATCGGGCCCGATATGAAAGCCGTGGATCAAGTGATCCGCGAGCGCTTGCATTCCGATGTGGTGCTGGTCCGGCAGGTCGCGGAATACATCATCAACAGCGGCGGCAAGCGGATGCGTCCGGCGCTGGTTTTGCTGGCCGCCGGCGCCCTGGGTTATCAGGGCCGCCATCATCACGAACTCGCCGCTGTCGTCGAATTCATCCATACCGCCACGCTGCTGCACGATGACGTGGTCGATGAATCCGACCTGCGCCGCGGTCGGGATACCGCCAACGCGATGTTCGGCAACGCCGCCAGCGTGCTGGTGGGCGACTTCCTCTATTCCCGCGCCTTCCAGATGATGGTTTCGGTGTCGAATCTGAAGGTCATGCAGATTCTCGCCGATGCCACCAACACCATCGCCGAGGGCGAGGTGCTGCAGTTGATGAACTGCCACGACGCCGACGTGGATGAGGAACGCTATCTGCAGGTGATCCGCTACAAGACCGCCAAGCTGTTCGAAGCCGCATCCCGGCTGGGCGCCGTGATCGGCGGGGCCAGCCCGGAAGTCGAGGAAGCCATGGCCCAGTACGGCATGCACCTTGGCACCGCCTTCCAGTTGGTCGATGACGTGCTGGATTACTCCGGCCAGGAAGCCGAAACCGGCAAGCACCTGGGCGACGATCTGGCCGAAGGCAAGCCGACGCTGCCGCTGATTTACGTGATGCTGCACGGCAGCCCCGAACAGGCTGCCTGCGTCCGCCACGCCATTGAGGAAGGTGGCCGGGAATCCTTCGCCGACGTGCTCGCTGCGATCAAGGCGACCGGCGCGCTCGATTACACCCGCCAGCAGGCCGCCCAGGAAGCCGCCCGCGCCAACGCGGCGATAACCCTGCTTCCCCCTTCCCAATACAAGGAATCCTTGTTAGAATTATGTTCTTTCGCGGTTCAGCGTAGTCACTGAATCCGAATCCGGAGTGTAGCTCAGCCTGGTAGAGCACTGCGTTCGGGACGCAGGGGCCGGAGGTTCGAATCCTCTCACTCCGACCAAAATCCAGAAAACCGCCTTCGGGCGGTTTTTGCGTTTGGGCGCCGGGTTGATGCGCCATGCTTGGGGAGCGAGGGCGATGTTCAAGTTTCTGCTGTTTGTGGGGCTGGCCTATCTGGTCTGGCGCTGGTGGCGTGGGCAGCAGGCGGCGCAGCCTGAGTCTTTGCCCGAGGAAAAGCCGGCGGAGGCGATGATTCCCTGCGCCTGGTGCGGGGTGCATGGCCCGGCGACCGAGATGCTCCGCGATGAGCAGGGCCGGCATTTCTGCGATGCTGCCCACAGGCGAGCCTTGCAGCAGCGGGATGGCTGAGCAGCCGGACGGGGTGATGGCCTGGGAGGCGGGCTGGTGGTCAGCGGCGCGGCGGGCGGACTCGCCCAATTTCGGGCCGCGACCGGCCGGCGTCACGTTGTCCCTGCTGGTGATCCACAACATCAGCCTGCCGCCGGGGGAGTTTGGCGGGGCGGCGGTGGAGGCGTTCTTTTGCAACCGGCTGGATCCGGCGGCGCATCCCTATTTCGCTGAAATTGCCGGGCTGGAAGTCTCAGCGCATTTCTACATCCGTCGCGACGGCGAGGTGGTGCAGTTCGTGGCCACGACGGAGCGGGCCTGGCACGCCGGCCGTTCGCAGTGGCAGGGGCGGGAGAATTGCAACGATTACTCCCTCGGGGTCGAGCTGGAAGGCACTGACGACCAGCCCTACAGCGCGGCCCAGTACGCGGCGCTGGAGCGGCTGGTGGTGGCGTTGCAGCAGGTTCATCCGCTGCAGGCGCTGGCCGGGCATTGCCATGTGGCGCCCGGCCGCAAGACGGACCCTGGTCCGGCCTTTGACTGGCGGCGGCTGGCCCGGCGCTTCCCTGAGCTGGAATTACCGCCCGAAGTAACGGCCTAGCCGGCGGATGGCCTCTTCCAGCCGGCTGAGGTCGGTGGTGTAGGCGATGCGCAGGTGGCGTTCCGGCTGGTTGGCGCCGAAGTCGATGCCCGGTGTCAGCGCGACATGGGCCTGGCGCAGGATGTCGCCGGCCAGCTGGAAGCTGTCGGCGCCCAGGGCGCTGCTGTCGCAATACAGATAAAACGCCCCCTGGGACGGCGCGGCGATGCGCAGGCCCAGTCGTTCCAGTTCCGGCGCCAGGAAGTCGCGGCGCTGGCGAAAGGCCTGCCGGCGTTCTTCCAGAATCGCCAGGGTTTCCGGGTGGAAGGCGGCGAGTGCCGCGTGTTGCGCCGGGGTCGGCGGCGAGATGTAGAGGTTCTGCGCCAGCTTTTCCACGTCGCGCAGATGGGGCTTGGGCACCACCAGCCAGCCCAGGCGCCAGCCGGTCATCTGGAAATATTTGGAAAAGCTTTGCACCACCCAGGCGTCGCGGCTGTGGGCGAGCACGGTGTCGGCGTCGGTTTCGTAGGTGAGGCCGTGGTAGATCTCATCGACGATCAAATGCGCATCGCGGGCCGCGGTGAAGCGGGCCAGTCCGGCCAGTTGCGCCGGGCTGAGCAGGGTGACGGTGGGGTTGGCCGGGGAGGCGACAAT
>JBEBBF010000440.1:0-3324 GCA_041158545.1 Pseudomonadota bacterium
CCGCGTCTGAGCCTACTGCGCCGGGTCGCGGAATTCCCAGCGGATGGCGTCGATGGCGGCGAGGAGCTCGGCGCCGAGTTCGGGCGCGGCCTGGGCGACCGCAAGGTTTTCCGCCAGTTGTTGCGGCGTCGTGGCGCCGATCAGCGTGCTGGCCACCTTGGGGTTGGCGTAGCAGTAGGCTAGTGCCAGCGCGGTGGGCGTCAGGCCGTGGTCGGCAGCGAGTTCGGCGTAGCGCCGGGCGGCCGCGCCGATCAGCGGCCGCATGTAGCGCGGGCTCCACTGGGGCGGGAACACCTCCAGGCGCCCCCGCGGCGGCGTGGCCTGGCCCATCGCCGGGCCGGCGTCGTATTTCATGCACAGCCGGCCAAAAGCCAGCGGCGAGTAGGCCAGCAGGGCGACGCCGTGGCGGTGCAGCGCCTCGTCGAGCCCGTTTTCCACCGAACGATTCAGCAGGTTGTAGCCATTCTGGACGCTGACGATCCGCGTCAGCCCGGCGTGTTCCGCCAGCCGGATGAATTCGCCGACGCCGTAGGCCGACTCGTTGCTGACGCCGATGTGGCGCACCTTGCCATCCCGCACCAGCTGATCCAGCGCCCGCAGCTGCGCCTCGATGCTGCTGGTCGGGAATTCCCCCTCCGGCTGGAAATACAGCTGGCCGAAGATCGGCAGCTTGCGGTTCGGCCAGTGCAGTTGATAGAGGTCGATGTAGTCGGTCTGCAAGCGCCGGAGGCTGCCCTCGCAGGCGGCGATGATGTCCGCCGGGCTGACATCCGGCGCGCCCTTGCGGATCCAGGTCATGCCCCGCGCCGGCCCAGCCACCTTGGTCGCCAGCACCACCTGCTGCCGCCGCCCCGGCGCCGCCGCCAGCCAGTTGCCGATGATCCGCTCGCTGGCCCCACAGGTGGACGCCCGCGGCATCACCGGGTAAAGCTCGGCGGTATCAATGAAATTCACCCCCGCCGCCCGCGCCTGATCCAACTGCGCATGCGCCTCCGCCTCACTGTTCTGCTCGCCGAAAGTCATCGTCCCCAGACAGACATGACTGACCCGCAAATCACTGTGACCAAGCTGGACGTAACGCATTGGAAGCCTCCTCGGGCTAGGACTGGGCGGCGATTGTAAGAGTTTTCCCCTCCCCTCATGAACAAAGGGCGCCGGGGCGCCCTTTGTTCATGTTTCAGTGTTCAGGAAGCTGCGGTTCAGCGGCTGTCCTTGGGGCGCTTCTTCGGGCGGAATTCGCCCTGTTCGCTGCCGCGGGGCGGGTAGGTTTTTTGCGGCGGGCGGCGCTTGGGGGCGGAGAAGTCATCGCTTTGGCCGACGCGGGTGATGTTGAGCTGGCGACGGCGGACCCAGATGTGCTGGATGACGTTGAACGTCTCGCGGGAGAGGTCGTCCGGCAGATCAAGCAGGCTGTAGTCGTCGTAGAGGTCGATCCGGCCGATCAGGCGGCTGGGGATGCCGGCCTCGTTGGCGATGGCGCCGACGATGTCCTTGGGCATCGCGCCGTGTTCGCGGCCGACTTCGATGCGGAAGCGGGCGAGGCGGGCGGTGTTGCCGCGGTTGTCGTCGTCGCGACGGGGCGGGCGGCGTTCTTCCTGGAAGCTGGGCGGCGGACGGCGGCTGTCACGGCTGTCGCCGCGGGCCGGGAATTCGCTCTGGCGGGACGGCGGCAGGTCTTCGGGGCCACCGAGTTGCAGCGGCCGGGTCTTTTGCAGCAGGAAGGCCATCGCGGCGGCGATTTCGTGGATGCCGACGTTTTGTTCTTCTTCCATCTGATTGACGATGGTTTCGAAGAAGCCGAGGTCTTCGGCGCCGAGGACGGCGGCGATTTTTTCCTTGAACAGTGCGACGCGGCGGTTGGTGACGGCCTGCTTGCTGGGCAGGACCAGCGGTTCGATCGGCTGGCGGGTGACCCGTTCGATGGTGCGCAGCATCCGCATTTCCCGCGGCGAGACGAACAGGATCGCGGTGCCTTCACGGCCGGCGCGGCCGGTGCGGCCGATGCGGTGCACGTAGGCTTCGGCGTCGTAGGGGATGTCGTAGTTGATGACGTGGCTGATGCGCGGCACGTCGATGCCGCGGGCGGCGACGTCGGTGGCGATGACGATGTCGAGGCCGCCGTTCTTCAGCTGGTTGATGACCCGTTCGCGCATGTCCTGGTTGAGGTCGCCGTTGAGCGCGGCGGCGCTGTAGCCGCGGGCTTCGAGCTTTTCAGCGAGTTCGACGGTGGCGGTCTTGGTGCGGACGAAGATGATCGCGGCGTCAAAATTTTCTTCGACTTCGAGGATGCGGGTCAGCGCGTCCAGCTTGTGCATGCCGGAGACCTGCCAGTAACGCTGGCGGATCGCGGCGACGGTCTGGGTCGCGGACTTGATCTTCACTTCCTGGGCGTCGCGCATGTAGCGCTGGGCGACGCGGCGGATCTGCTCGGGCATCGTCGCGGAGAACAGCGCGGTCTGGCGGCTGGCCGGGGTGTGCTCGAGAATCCATTCGACGTCGTCGATGAAGCCCATCCGCAGCATTTCGTCGGCTTCGTCGAGCACCAGGGTCTGCAACTGGTCGAGCTTCAGCGTCTGGCGTTCCAGGTGGTCCATGACCCGGCCGGGGGTGCCGACGACGATATGGGCGCCGCGGGCGAGCTGCTTCAGCTGGATGCCGTAGCTCTGGCCGCCGTAGATCGGCAGCACATGGAAGCCGGGCAGGTTGTGGGCGTAGCTCTGGAAGGCTTCGGCGACCTGGATGGCCAGTTCGCGGGTGGGGGTCAGCACCAGGGCCTGGGTCTGGTTGCGGGTGAGATCAACCCGGTTCAGCAAGGGCAGCGCGAACGCGGCGGTCTTGCCGGTACCGGTCTGTGCCTGGCCGAGCAGGTCGTGGCCGTCCAGCAGCACGGGGATGCAGGCGGCTTGAATCGGCGACGGGGTTTCGTAGCCGATTTCGCCGAGCGCCTGCAGCAACGGGGCGGAAAGCCCTAGTTGATCAAAAGTTTCAATGGGGGAAGACATGTTTACCTACCTTAAAGGCGGCCGAGCCGCCGGGCGCGGGCGGTCAGAAGGACTCGTCGTCGCGCAAATAACGCCACTGGCCGAGCGGCAAATCACCCAGGCGCACCTTGCCGATGCGCACGCGCTTCAATCCGACGACCGTGAGGCCAACCAGTTCGCACATGCGGCGAATCTGGCGCTTACGCCCCTCTCGCAACACGAAACGTAATTGATCGTCGTTCAGCCACTCGACCTTTGCCGGGCGTAGCGGCTTGTTGTCCAGACTCAGCCCATGGTTCAGCAGGGCCAGTCCGTTCTCTTCGATGGTGCCGGAAACCCGCAC
>JBEBBF010000441.1:0-2612 GCA_041158545.1 Pseudomonadota bacterium
AGTGCTGGGCAAGGTCAGGGCCAATGATGTGGCCACGGGCGGTGCCGGGGACAAGAACTACGACCTGATTTCCGACACCAGCGCTTTCAAGATGCGCCAGGCGGAACAGCAGAAGGACATCGGCCAGAAGGCCGCCATGGACAGCCTGACTCCGGCCATCGGCAAGGCCGCCGAGGCGTTCGCCGACCTGGCCAGCAAGCACCCGCTGCTGGTCGGAACCACCACGCTGGCCACCACCGCCCTGGGAGCGCTGGCCGGGGCCGCTGGCCTGGCTTCCGTGGCCATGGGCGGCAAGGGCATGCCCGGTGGCGGTGCGATTGGAAAGGCTGCTGCCTGGGCGACCGCCAGCAAGGTCGGCCAAGGTGTGATGAAGGCGGGAAAGGCAGGCGGGATTGCGGGCGTTTCGGCGATGGCGGGGGACTTCGCACTGGGGAAAGCATTCGGCGAAGAGTCGGCCATCAGCCGCTACGGTTCCAGCCTCTTGAATGGCGCGGCCCTCGGCGCGACGGTTGGCAGCATCGTGCCGGTCTTGGGCACTGGCGTGGGCGCTGCCGTCGGCGGCGGCCTCGGCCTGGCCTGGGAGGGCATCAAAGACCTGTTGAAGCCCGCCGAGCAGAAGCCCGTCGACGTGAATGCCAATCTGCAGGTCGGCCTAGCGCCGGGACTGGTACTGCAAGGCCAGTCCATGCAGGCCAGCGGCGGTGATGTGCAGCTCAACACCGGCAACATCTGGACGGGAGTGCCGCGATGACTGAACCGATTTGGCGGGATCGGATGTCCCGAGCCTCGTTCCGGGGATTCGAGTTCCTGACCGACAGTCACGATGCCAAGGGTGGCCGCCGCCTGGTTGTGCATGAGTACCCTGGCGCGGAAGAGCCGCTGGTGGAAGACCTGGGCGGGAAAGCGTGGGACTGGAAGCTGAGCGCGTATTTCATCGGTCAGGACTATGACCTGGAGCGCAACGGATTCCTGGCCAAGCTGGCCGAACCGGGAGCGGACTGGCTGACGCACCCGTGGCTGGGCTACCTGTGGGTGCGGGCACACACCTGGTCGGTGCACGAGAGCAACGACAAGGGCGGCTATTGCACGGTCAGTATCGAGTTCGTTCCCGGCGGGGAGCAGCCATTTACCGCCGAGCCGGACCGGGTGGATGTGGCGTTTGACCGTACCCGCAAGCTGGCGGATGCCGTGGTGGATGACTTCGACTTGGAGCCGATGAGCGCCGACGGCATGACGGCCTTCATCGCCGCCGTGCATCAGAAGCTGGAGGGGCTGCGCCAGGTGATTTCCCTGGCCACATTGCCGCTGACCTGGGCAAACCAGATCAAGGGCCTGATCGCCGGGGTCAAGGGCGACCTGGCCACGCTGATGGGACTGCCTGCGGCCTACGCCTCGGCTTTGCGTGGCCTGGCCGATGCCTTGGGCGTCGGAGCAGACGACAGCGGCCTGGCCGATACCGACCGGCCCCGCGTGGTGTCGCGCCTGGCCAAGGTGTCCACCGCCAAGAGCGCCGTGGCGCTGACCGGCGTCGCCGCCACGGATGGCGCGGTGCGCCGCAACCTGCTGCAGGAAGAGGCCCTGCGCAGCCGCCTGCTGGTTACGGCTGCTGCCCAGATCGCCTTGGCCGACTATCGGGCCGAGGCCGACCGGGACGCGGCGCTGGCCAGCGTGGTGGCCGCGCTGGATAGCCTGTTGCCCAGCCTGCCTGACCCGGTGTTCCAGGCTGCCGTGGCCGCCCGCACGTCACTGATTGAAGCCCTGCTGGCCCAGGACTTGAAGCCTGCAACCTACCGGGACGTGACGGCCCCGCTTCCCGCCATCGTGCTGGCCCACCGGCTGGGTGTGGATGAGGCGGTCTTCCTGGCCCGCAATGCAGTGCGGCACCCGCTTTTCGTGAGGGGTCGGGTCTATGGATAACGCACTGGCCGAGATCCGTTTCGATGGCCAGCGCTACGGCTTCTGGCAGAAGGTCGATATCCGGGAGTCGGTGGATGACCTGTGCGCCTCGGTGCGCCTGGCCATCACCCGGCCCGGAACCGGGGATTCTTTGGGCATGACGGCCAACACCGTGGCCGAAGTGCGGATCGGCGGCAGTCTGGTGACCACGATCCGCCCGGACAATATCCGCCGCAAGGTCGATTCCGACAGCCACGAGATCTACATTGAGGCGCGTTCGCTGGGGCGGGAGCTGGTCGATTGCCAGTATTCCAAAACCCTGTCCGGACTCAAGCTGGGCGAGATCGTGAAGCGCATTTGCGGCACCTTCAAAGTGCCTGTGAAGATCGACGTCGAAACCGCCGTGGTGCCTGACTTCTCCATGCAATGCGAGCTGCCAGCCAATGCGCTGATCAACGCAGCGCGGGCAGCCAATCTGCTGCTCTACCCACTCCCGGATGGCGGCCTGGTGCTGACCAAACCGACGGACGCCGCGCCCGTCGCTTCGCTGGAACACGGTGTTCACATCAAGCGCTATGAGGTGGTCGATGAGTTCAAGCTGCGCTTCTCCGACTATGTCATCAAGGGCTACGACTACGCCAGTGACGCGGCTTTGAAGGGCGCGGCAAAGGACGGCGGGATCAGCTTCTTCCGCCCCATGCACATCGTCGCCGACC
>JBEBBF010000442.1:0-4302 GCA_041158545.1 Pseudomonadota bacterium
TACGCCCGGATGACCGGCTGGGGCCAGAGCGGCCCCCTCGCCGCTGCCGCCGGGCATGACATCAATTACCTGTCGTTGTCCGGCGCGCTGCACGCCATCGGCGAACCGGGGCGCAAGCCGGTGGCGCCGCTGAATCTGGTCGCCGACTGTGGCGGCGGCGCGATGCTGCTGGCGGTGGGCGTGCTGGCGGCCCTGCTGGAAAGCCAGCGTTCCGGCCGGGGTCAGGTGGTCGATGTGGCGATGACCGACGGTTCGGCGCTGCTGATGAGCATGATCTACACGCTGAAGGCGATGGGCCAATGGTCCAACCAGCGCGGCAGCAATCTGCTGGACGGCGGCGCCCATTTCTATGACACCTATTGCTGCCAGGACGGCAAATGGCTTTCGGTCGGCGCGATTGAACCGCAGTTCTACGCGCTGCTGCTGGAGAAATGCGGCGTCAGCGACCCGGATTTCTCGGCGCAATGGGACCGGGCTGCCTGGCCGCAACTGCACACCAAGCTGGAAGCCCTCTTCCTGACCCGGCCACGGGATGCCTGGTGTACGCTACTGGAAGGCAGCGATGCCTGCGTCGCACCGGTGCTGGACCTGGATGAGGCGCCGCAACACCCGCATAACCGCGCCCGCGGCAGCTTCATTGAGCTGGGGGGCGTGACCCAGCCGGCGCCGGCGCCCCGCTTCAGTCGCACTACCCCCGCAACGCCGACGCCGCCCCAAGCCCCGGAAGACGCAGCCCGCCTGCTGGCCGACTGGGGCCTGCCCGCTACGGACATCGCGGTGCTGGCTGCCAGCGCCGCCTTTTGAACCCACAGGAGACATCATGGAATACCAACTGCTCATCGTCGAAACCCGCGGCAAGGTCGGCCTGATCACGCTGAACCGGCCGAAGCAGATGAACGCGCTGAACGACGCGCTGATGGAGGAAATGACCCGGGCGCTGAATCGCTTCGAGGCGGACGACAACATCGGCTGCATCGTCATCACCGGTTCCGAGAAAGCTTTCGCCGCCGGCGCCGACATCGGGATGATGGCCAGCTTCAGCTACATGGACGCCTATCGCAACGACTACATCACCCGCAACTGGGAGCGGGTCAAGACCTGCCGCAAGCCGGTGATCGCCGCGGTCGCCGGCTTTGCGCTGGGCGGCGGCTGCGAGCTGGCGATGATGTGCGACATGATCTTCGCCGCGGATACCGCCAGATTTGGCCAGCCGGAAGTCAAGCTGGGGGTGTTGCCCGGTGCGGGCGGCACCCAGCGTTTGCCCCGGGCCATCGGCAAGGCGAAGGCGATGGACATGTGCCTGACCGCCCGGATGATGGACGCGAAGGAAGCGGAGCTGTCCGGGCTGGTGGCGCGGGTAATCCCTGCGGATCAGTTGCTGAGCGAAACCCTGGCCGCGGCGGACAAGATCGCCCATTTCTCGCTGCCGGCGGTGATGATGATCAAGGAAAGCATCAACCGCGCTTACGAAAGCAGCCTCAACGAGGGCCTGCTGTTCGAGCGCCGGGTGTTCCACGCGGCATTCGCGCTGGACGACCAGAAGGAAGGCATGCAGGCCTTCGTGGAAAAGCGGCCGGCCCGCTTCGTCAATCGCTGAACGAACAAGCCGGCGCCGGGGAAAACTGGCTGGAGGCAGCTTCCGGCCGGCGCAGCTCCCTCCCAGAACGCAGGCTGAAATCCAGGCCACCGGGCAGTAAAAACCGAAGGCGCGGCGGGAAGATCCCGGCCGCGCCTTCGTTGTTTCCGGCGGGCCAGGCCCGCCGGGATTCACTTATTTAAAACGCTTCGTCGTCCAGCGCCAGCACGCTTTCGGCACCGCCGACGATGCTCTGCGCCAGACCGGATGCCTGGGTCAGCTGGTGGTCGGCGAAGAAGCGGGCGACCACGATCTTGGTGCTGTAGAAGGCGTCGTCGGAACCGGCGTCGCGCTGGGCTTGCGCCGCCAGCGCCGCCCGACCGAGTTGCCAGCCGCCGGCGGTGATGCCCAGCAGCTTGAGGAAAGGCACGGCACCGGCGTGGGCCGCCTTCAGCGCCGGACTGTAATTGGCAATCAGCCATTCCGCAGCCTGGGACAGCGCATCAATCGCAGCGGACAGACGGGCACCGATGGCCTGCAGCTGGGCATCGGCAGCGCCGCTCAACTGGGCCGCCACGCCGCGCATGTCAGCGATGACGACGCGGATGGTCTGGCCACCTTCCCGCGCCATCTTGCGACCGATCAGGTCGTTGGCCTGAATCGCGGTGGTGCCTTCGTAAATCGCGGTGATCCGGGCATCGCGCAGGTGCTGCGCTGCGCCGGTTTCCTCGATGTAACCCATGCCGCCATGGACCTGGACGCCAGTGGAGGCGATATCGATGGCGTTTTCGGTGCTCCAGCCCTTGACCACCGGAATCAGCAGGTCGGCAAAAGCCTGGGCGCGTTTGCGCTCATCGGCGTCGGCGTGTTGATGCGCGACGTCCTGGGCGGCGGCGACGACATAGGCCAGCGCCCGCATCGCTTCGATCTGGCTGCGCATCGACAGCAGCATCCGGCGCACGTCGGGCTGCTTGATGATCGCGACCTTCGGACCGCCGCGGACGCCCAGTTCCCCGCCCTGGACCCGTTCCTTGGCATAGACGGCGGCGCGCTGGTAGGCCCGCTCCGCATCGCCCAGGCCTTCCAGACCGACGGCGAAACGGGCGGCGTTCATCATGATGAACATGTATTCGAGACCCCGGTTTTCCTCGCCGACCAGTTGGCCGATGGCGCCGCCGTTGTCGCCGAAGGCCAGTACTGCGGTCGGGCTGCCGTGGATGCCCAGCTTGTGTTCGATGGAGACGCAGTAGGCGTCGTTGCGCTCGCCGGGCGTGCCGTCGGCGTTCAGCAGGAACTTCGGCACAACGAACAGGGAAATGCCCTTGACGCCTTCCGGCGCATTCGGGGTCCGCGCCAACACCAGATGCACGATGTTGTCGGTCATGTCGTGCTCGCCGTAGGTGATGAAAATCTTCTGGCCGAAGATCTTGAAGTTGCCATCGCCCACCGGCTCGGCGCGGGTGCGGACAGCGGCCAGATCGGAGCCGGCATTCGGCTCGGTCAGGTTCATCGTCCCGGTCCATTCGCCGGAAATCAGCTTTTCCAGATAGGTGGCTTTTTGCTCGTCGCTGCCGGCGATGCTCAAGGCTTCAATCGCCCCTTGAGTCAGCATCGGGCACAGCGAGAAGGCGTGGTTGGCGGCCTTCCACATTTCGTTGACCGCGGTGGCGACCAGCCGCGGCAGGCCCTGACCGCCGAATTCCGGATCGCAGGCCAGGCCGTTCCAGCCGTTATCGATGAACTGGCGATAGGCTTCCTTGAACCCCGGTGCCGTGGTCACGGCCATGTCCTTCCATTTGGCCCCCACCGTATCCCCGACGCGGTTCAGCGGCGAAAGCACGCCGTTGGCGAATTTGGCGGCTTCCTCCAGGATGGCTTCGACCACATCCGGCGTGGCTTCTTCGTAGCCGGGCAGTTGGGCGACCTGCTCCATGCCAGCCAGTTCGCGCAGCACAAATTGCATGTCCCGCAGCGGGGCGACGTACTCACTCATCTGTTTCTCCTGTCTCTTCGGTGTTGTAAGTGGATTTGGTATCGAATTCGAGCAGCTCAATCATGAACAGCAGTTCCTGCACCACCGGCAGCGTGAAGCCGCTCCGGGTGCCGCCGCGGTTGTCACGCAGCAACTGATAGAGGTAATCCAGGCAGGCCGGAGTGCGCCAGGTCTGGACCAGCCGGTCACGGATGTGCGGAATGTTTTCGATGGTCAGCGCCTTCTGCATCCCGGTTGGCGGCGGCGGTGTCTCGCTGTGAATCTCGTCGAATTCCAGCGGCTCGAAGGCCAGATCCACCTTCTCGGCGCCCGGCATCGGCGTATCCCACATCAGGATCTCGACGTTGAAATGCTGGTTGAGATTGGCCGCAATCGCTTCGAATTCTTCACGCATCCCGGCCATGCGATAAACGTCGAGCAGCTTGATCCAGGGTTGCAGGGCCTGTTTGGGATTGCCGTCGATGTATTCCTGCAGCGCCTGGGCGGCGCCCTTGACCCGACCGAAGGACAGCATGATCTCGGCGAGTTCCATCACCGGATTGACCGTAGGGGTCGCCGGTTCAGCCGCTGCGGCGGAAGCACCGGCTGCCGGTGAAAGCGCGGTGCCGGCTTCCGGCTCGTCCAGCAGCCCGCTCAACACCAGCGGCCCGTTCAACGCGGGCAAGGGAATATCCGCAACCGGAGCCAGGGGCGGCAAGGCTGACGGCGTGGATGCTGGAACTGAAGAAGTTTG
>JBEBBF010000443.1:0-4761 GCA_041158545.1 Pseudomonadota bacterium
CAGGCGATCCTCGCCATCACCCGCCGCAGCATCAAGCTGTAAGCGCGCCAGCCCCCCAAGCCCCTGCAGCTTTGCTAACCTGTTAACGATTCCGCCATCGAGCGGAAACCAGGAGCCGGCAACATGGCGACGCAGGCGATACCGGACATCCACATCGGACGGGTCTACGACCAGCGTGACCCGGAATGCGAGCTTCACTACGAAACCTTCGCCCGGCTCGCCGAATTCTTTGGCCGCAACACCCCGCCGCCCGCCGCGCCACTTTTCCCCGATAATCCCCGTCCCGTTTGCTGGAGGATGAGGGATGGCGATCCTGCCGATTTTGAAGATGGGCGACCCGCGTTTGCTGCGGGAGGCCTGGCCGGTGGTGGAGTTCAACACGCCGGAGCTGATTGAACTGGTCGCGGACATGCATGACACGATGCGGGCGGCCGGTGGCGTCGGGCTGGCGGCGCCGCAGATCGGGGTCAATTTGCGGGTGGTGATCTTCGGCTTCGAGCAGAGCGAGCGTTATCCCGAGGCCGAGCCGGTGCCGCTGACGGTGCTGATCAACCCGCGCATTACGGTGCTGGATGCGGCCGAGGAAGAGGGCTGGGAGGGCTGTCTGTCGGTGCCCGGCCTGCGCGGTGTCGTGGCGCGGCCGCGGCGGATTCATTACGCCGGCTGCGATCTGGCCGGGCGGACTTTCGAGCGGCATGCCGAGGGCTTCCATGCCCGGGTGGTGCAGCACGAGTGCGACCATCTGGATGGCACGCTGTATCCGATGCGCCTGCGTGATTTGAAGCAGTTCGGGTTCACCGAGGTGCTGTTTCCGGAACGGGTGAAGGGGGGCAAGTCATGAAATCCTGGCTGATGGCGGCGTTGGCCGCGGGTTTTCTCGGCAGTGCGCAGGCGGAGGAGGTGGGTTGCGTCGATACCGCCTGGAAGCTGATCGGCGCCAATCACAAGGTCTGCGTGCAGTCCTTTCCCGATCCCCTGGTGCCCGGTGTGACCTGCCATGTCAGTCAGGCGCGCAAGGGCGGGTTGAAGGGGACCTTCGGCGTCGCGGAAGACCCGTCCCGCTTTTCCCTGGCCTGCCGGCAGACCGGCCCCATCGCGTTGCCGGCGAAGTTGCCGGAGCAGCAGGAAGTGTTCAGCGAGAACACTTCGCTGTTGTTCAAGGAAACCCGCGTCGTCCGCCTGTTCGACCGCAGCCACAACACGCTGGTTTATCTGGCGATCAGCCGCAAGCTGATCGACGGCGCCCCGGAAAACAGCATCTCCACGGTCCCGGTCATGCCCTGGGGCGGGCGCTGAGCCCATTGCTGGCTCGTGCCTGAAAAACAAAAACCCCGCCGCGGCGGGGTTTTTGCTGGGGCGACGGGGATCAGGCGTCGTTGCCGGTCAGGGCCTTGTACTTTTCCTTCAGCTGCTCGGGGGTTTCGGTGTGCTCGGGGCTGACCAGGATGCAGTCGACCGGGCAGACGGCGATACATTGCGGTTCGTCGTAGTGGCCGACGCATTCGGTGCACTTTTCCGGGGCGATGACGTAGATTTCTTCGCCTTGGGAAATGGCCTCGTTCGGGCATTCCGGTTCGCAAACGTCGCAGTTGATGCAGTCTTCGGTGATCATCAGAGCCATGACTGTTCTTCCTCTCTCGTTAATTACTGGAACTTCTCGACTATTTTTGCCGCCAACCGGGTTTCCACGGAGGGCTGGACAAACTTGCTGACCTGACCGCCCAGACGGGCGATTTCCCGGACCATCGTGGCCGAGACGAACATGTACTGTTCGCCGGGGGTCAGGAATATGGTTTCGACTTCGGGGAAGAGATTGCGGTTCATGCCCGCCATCTGGAATTCGTACTCGAAGTCGGAGACGGCACGCAGGCCGCGGACGATGATCTTGGCGTTACGCTCGTGAACGAAGTTCATCAGCAGGGTGTTGAAACCGCAGACCTCGACATTGGGGACTTCGCCGAGGATTTCCTCGGCCATCTCGACCCGTTCAGCCAGGCTGAAGTAGGGCTGCTTGGCCGGGCTTTCGGCAATCGCCAGAATGACCCGGTCAAATAGCCGGGCGGCGCGGCGGACCAGGTCTTCGTGCCCTTTGGTGATCGGGTCGAACGTCCCTGGGTAAATCGCTACACGCTGGTTTTGCATTCCGGCTCCCGCCGCATCAAATGGTAAAACACCTGGCCTGCCTGACCCTGGCGGTCGACTTTCCAGTCACCCAGCCCGGTCAGGGCGTGCTCTGCTTCGACATAAATCACCGCGTCGTCCTGCAACAGGCGCGGCAGCAGGGGTTCGATCTTGCTCAGCCAGCCCTGGTGATAGGGCGGGTCGAGGAAAAGAACGTCGAAGCGCTCCCCCGGCGGAGCCGAGAATTTTAGCGCATCGCCACGGCGAATCACCAGATTTTCCGCATTCTGAAGGCGGCGCTGGTTGTCGAGCAGCGCCCGGTGGACCGGGGCGGACTGCTCGATCAGCACGACCTGGGCGGCGTTGCGCGACGCGGCTTCGAAGCCCAGCGCGCCGCTGCCGGCGAAGAGGTCGAGGCAGCGCAGGCCGTCGAGTTCCTGGCCCAGCCAGTTGAACAGGGTTTCGCGGACCCGGTCAGGCGTCGGCCTGAGGCCGCTGCTGTCGGGGAAGTGCAGCAGGCTGCGGCGCCAGCGGCCACCGATGATGCGGACGCTGTTCATTCGCCGGCGACGATCACGGTGACCATGTTGCGCGGCTTGACGTACTTGGCGAAGGCGGCCTTGACCTGGGCGGCGGTGACGGCCTGGAGGCGTTCCTGGTAGCGGTCCAGCCAGTCGAGCGGCAGGTTGTAGAAACCGATGTTGGCGATGTTGTCGAGCAGCTTCTTGTTGCTGTCCAGGCGCAGCGGGAAGCTGCCGACCAGATTGGCCTTGGCGGCGGCCAGGTCGGCTTCGCTGGGGCCGTCGGCGAGGAAGTTGCGCAGGATGGAGAGGCTCAGTTGCAGGGCTTCCTTCGACTGGCTGCGCTTGGTCTGCAGGCCGATCTGGAACGGGCCGGCCTGGCGCAGCGGGCTGAAGTAGCTATAGACGCTGTAGGCGTAGCCGCGTTTGTCGCGGACTTCCTGCATCAGCCGGGAGACGAAACCGCCGCCGCCCAGGGTGTAGTTGCCGACCAGCAGCGGGAAGATGTCCGGGTTGCCCCGTTCCAGCGTCGGCAGGCCGATCAGGATGTGCGACTGGCTGGCCGGGTGGGCCACATGCTGGGTGCCGCCGCCGGGCAGGCTGGGGGCGGCGGGCAGGGCTAGGCGCTTGCCGGCGGGCAGGCCGGCGGCGAGGGCTTCGGCGATCCGTTCGGCTCCAGCCCGGTCCAGGTCGCCGACCAGGGAAATCGTGGCGTTGGCGGCGGTGTAGTGCTGCTGCTGGAAGCGTTGGGCGTCGGCGGCCTGGAGCTTTTCCAGCCCCTCCGGCGTGGCCTGCCGGCCGTAGGGGTGTTGCGGGTACAGCGCCTGCCAGAAGGCGCGGCCGGCGAGGGTGTCCGGCCGGGTCAGGGAATCCTTGAGGCCGGCAATCGTCCGCTCCCGTTCCCGGGCAAAGATGTCCGGGTCAAAGCGCGGCTGGTGGAGGATGGCCTGGAGGAGTTCGAGCGCCGGGTGCAGCTTGTCGGTGGCGGAGAGGCTGCGCAGGTTCACGCTGGCCCGGTCGGTGTCGGCACCGCCGCCCAGCTTGGCGCCGACGTCGGCGAGCTTGCTGGAGATGTCGCTCTCGCTCCAGGGGCCGGCGCCGAGGTCGAGCACGGCGCGGGTCAGCGCCGCCAGTCCGGACTGGCCGGCGGGGTCGAACATCGAGCCGGCGGCGAAATCGACCTGGATGTCGAGCATCGGCAGGCTGCGGCTTTCGACGAACATGACCTTGGCGCCCTGGCTGGTTTGCCAGGTCTGGATGGGGATGCCGGCCTGGGCGGCCAGCGGCAACAGCAGCAGGCACAGCCGGAGCAGGGAGAACAGGGAAAACTTCAGGGCAGACAGGGACTTCATCTTCGGCACTTCCGCTCAGTGACGGCCCTTGGGGCCGCGGGGACGGGGTTGGTCGGGCAGGGGCTGGGGATCGAGGACGCCGACGGTCAGGCTGTCGTCGGTGAAATACTTGCGGGCGACGGCCTGGACTTCGGCAGCGCTGACCTGCTGGAGTTTTTCAAGGATGCGTTTTTCCTGCGGGTAGGGGATGCCGCTGCTTTCCATTTGGCCGATTTCCATGGCCTGGGCAAACATCGAGTCGAGTTTGAAGGTTTCGCCGGCGATCAGTTGCGTCTTGGCCCGTTGCAGCTCTTCGGCGCTGACGCCGTCCTGCTGGAGGCGGGTCAGCTCCGCCCGCAGCGCGGTTTCCAGTTCGGCGACGCTGTGGCCGGGTGCCGGGCTGGCCTGCAGGTAGAACAGGCTGGGGCCGCGGGCGGTGCTGTCGTAGCCGACGCCGATCTCCACCGCCAGCCGCTGCTCGCGGACCAGCCGGGTATTGAGGCGGGCGGCATCGTGGCCGTCGAGGATGGCGGCCAGCATTTCCAGCGCGTAGGGTTCGCTGTCCTTCTCGATGTCGCGCAGCACCGGGGTCTTGTAGCCCAGCGACAGCGTCGGCAGTTCGGCGGGGGCCTTGACCGTCAGCCGGCGGATACCCTTCTGCGCCGGCTCTTCCTGGGGCTTGCGTTTGGCCAGTTCACGCCCGGCCAGCGGGCCGTAATGCTGCTCGGCCAGCCGGAAAACCTCGGCATGATCGACATCGCCGACGATCACCACATAGGCGTTGTTGG
>JBEBBF010000444.1:0-3775 GCA_041158545.1 Pseudomonadota bacterium
CCCTGGCCTGCTGTGCCCGGCTGCAGTCGGACACCGTCATCGAGGCGGAAGTGGATGAAGACCCGGACGCGCTGAACCTGCCGGTGCAGGATTTCAGCGGCGAAGTGTTCCGGCTCGCAGCGCTGACGCCCACCATCCGCGGCATCTGGCTGAAACTCGACCGGCCGCTCCGCTTCCAGGCCGGGCAGTACATCAACCTGGCGGTGCCGGAGGTGGATACCCAGGGCCGGGCTTTTTCGCTGGCCAATCCGCCCCAGGCCGAGCTGGTCGAACTCAACGTCCGGATCATCCCCGGCGGTCGCGCTACCACCTGGCTGCATGAAAACCTCCAGGTCGGCGACCGGCTGGACTTCACCGGGCCTTACGGGCGTTTCTTCGTCAAGAAGTCGGCGCAGGTTCCGCTGCTGTTCATGGCCGGCGGCTCCGGGCTGTCCAGCCCGAAGTCGATGATCGAAGACCTGCTCGCCGACGGCTGCACGCTGCCGATCACGCTGGTGTACGGGCAGCGCAACCGGGAGGAGCTGTACTACGACAGCGAATTCCGGGCGCTGGCGGCGCAACACCCCAACTTCAGCTACGTCCCGGCCCTGTCCCACGAGCCCGAGGGTTCCGGCTGGGGCGGCGCCCGCGGTTTCGTCCATGACGTGGCAAAAGCCCACTTCAACAACGACTTCCGCGGCCACAAGGCCTACCTCTGTGGCCCCCCGGCCATGATCGAAGCCTGCATCGCGACGCTGATGCAGGGCCGGCTGTTCGAGCGGGACATCTACATGGAGAAGTTCTTCTCCGCCGCCGATGCCGCCCAGCAGCTGAAGAGCCCGCTGTTCCGCAAGCTGTGAGGACGCCATGGCCTTGTTCACCGTGACCATCACCGACAGCGGCGAAAGCTACCGCTGCAGCAGCAGCCAGACCGTGCTGGCCGGCATGGAAAACCTGGGCCGGCGCGGCATCCCGGTCGGCTGCCGGGGTGGCGGCTGCGGCGTCTGCCGGATCGAGGTGCTGTCCGGCAGCTACACCAGCCGGGCGATGAGCCGCGAGCACGTCAGCGAAGCCGACCAGGCCGCCGGCCGGGTGCTGGCTTGCCGGATTTATCCCACCAGCGATTTGCAGCTGCGGGTGCTGGGCCTGATGAAGAAAAAGCTCTGCGCCTGAACGGGCAGGGCAGTTTGAAACGAGTTCGCGGTGCCGCTGTCGTCTGCGCCGCCGACTCCTCCATAAAGACGACGAGGAGACATAACAATGGCAATGAATGGTGTACTGCGTCCCGGTCACGTGGCCCTGCGGGTGCTGGACCTGGAAGAAAGCATCCACTTCTACAAGAACGTGCTGGGTCTGGTGGAAACCGGCCGTGACGCCCAGGGTCGGGTCTACTTCAAGGCCTGGGACGAGCGCGATCACAACAGCGTGCTGATCCGACAGGCCGACCGCGCCGGGCTGGATTTCGTCGGCTTCAAGGTGGATTCCGTCGCAACGCTGGCCAAGCTGGAACAGGATCTGAACGCCTACGGCGTCGCCACCGCCCGCATCGCCGCCGGCGAAATGCTGGAAACCGGCGAACGCGTCCGCTTCACGCTGCCCACCGGCCACGAATTCGAGCTGTACGCCGAAAAGTCCGACGTCGGCAACGGCCAGGCCTATGTCAATCCGGAAGCCTGGATTCCCGCCGCCGAAAACGGCATTGCCCCGATCCGTCTTGACCACATGCTGCTTTACGGTCCGGACATCGAAAAGGCCCAGGCGATCCTGCAGGACGTTCTCGGCTTCTATCTGGTCGAGCACATCGTGCTGGAAGACGGCCAGACCGACCTCGCCATCTGGCTGTCCACCTCGATCAAGGCCCACGACATCGCCTTCGTCCGCCATCCGGAACCGGGCAAGCTGCACCACGTTTCCTTCCTGCTCGACAGCTGGGAAAAGGTGCTGCGCGCCGCCGACCTGATGTCGATCAACCGGGTGTCCATCGACATCGGCCCTACCCGGCATGGCGTCACCCGCGGCACCACGATCTACGCCTTCGACCCCTCCGGCAACCGCTTCGAGACCTTCTGCGGCGGCTACCAATCCTATCCGGACTGGAAGCCGATCACCTGGACCATGGAAGACGTGGGGCGCGGCGTGTTCTATCACGACCGCAAGCTGAACGAGACCTTCCTGACCGTGGTGACCTGATCCAGGCCGCCGGATCGCGGCCGGTCGGGCGGGAAGCTGCCCGACTTCAGCCGCGGCGGGCGGGGGCGCTGACCTTGGCGAAGAACTCCGGCGGCATTTGCCGGATCGTCTCCAGCGTCAGCGTGATGTGCTCTCCGAGGATGCCCGTGGCCCGGTCGATGTCCCGGGCCAGCGTGGCCTCCACCAGCGCGGTGTGTTCGGCATGGACATCCCGCGGCACGGAGCGGCGGAACAGGGAAAGCCGGCGGTAACGCTCGGATTGTTGGTAAAGGATGCTGAGGAAATGACGCAACCAGCGGGACGGACAGGCGGAAATCAGGGTTTCGTGGAAAACCCGGTTGCGCTCTTCCCATTCGGCGTGAATGGCCCCTTCGCCCAGCCCCGGCTGCAGCTTTTCTTCGGCACGGGACAGGCGGTGGAAGGCAGCCAGCACCTCGCCCTCCCAGGCCACATCGCCGAAAGCCATCGACTGGCGCAGCGCCTCGCATTCGATCATCACCCGGGTCCGGGTGATGTCCTCGATGTCCTCCAGCGAGATCGGCGCGACGCGGAATCCCCGCTGCCCCTGGGCCACGACCAGCGCATCGGCGACCAGGAGCGCCAGGGCTTCCCGCAGCGTGCCGGCACCGACGTTGTAGCGATCCTTCAGGTGTTCGACCCGCAGCTTGTCTCCCGGCGCATGCAGTCCCTCGATGATGTCCCGGCGCAGCTGGCGGTAGGCGCCCTCGACCAGGGTTTTCGGTTCGGAGCCGCTGTCGTCGCCGGAGCGGGGTGCGGGGTCGGTCATGGCCGTATCGGGAAACATCTTGAGCAGTCGGCAGTAAGGAAGAAATGCAGCAGTAAGACGGAAGGCCAGGGGAATCCGCCGCGGCGGTCGATCCGGTCCCAGTGCGGTTCCGGAGCCTGGCAGGCGGGCCGTATTGTAACCCGGTGAACATCCGTCGCCGATTTGTATAAAATCTCGAGAATTTGAGTTGACGTCGAGATTAATAGGTAATATCGTTTTGAGCAACAGAGAACGGCAGCAAGCCGGCGTGAGGAAGACATGAATATCGCAGTGCCCCAATCCACGATTGCCTGGGAAGCCGCCAGCCGCGCGCTGGCTGCGGCGCTGGGCGAAGCCGGGCAGATCGGCGTGCGGATCAATGTCGCCGTGGTGGATCGGGGTGGGCTGCTGATCGGTTTCCTCCGCAGCCCCGGCGCGCCGCTGCACTCGGTCGATATCGCCATCGACAAGGCCTACACCGCCGCCAGCTTCGGCCTGCCCACCGGGCAATGGAGCGAAGTCCTGCGCAGCCACTCCGAAGGCGTGCAACGGGGCATCCCGCTGCGCCCGCGTTTCGTGATCTTCGGCGGCGGCCTGCCGCTGCGGGTCGAGGGCGAAGTGGTGGGCGGCATTGGCGTCTCCGGCGCGTCCGAAGAACAGGATGAGCAATGTGCCCTGGCCGGCCTGCGGGCCATCGGCCTGGCCTGATACCCCATAAAAGGAAACAGCACCCATGAAACAGATTCTGAATTTCATCAACGGCGAATTCGTTGCGACGCCGAAGACCTTCGAGAAGCGTTCGCCGCTGACCAACGCCGTGCTCGGCCAGGTGCATGAGGC